>JAUIHC010000598.1 GCA_030432455.1 Phycisphaerae bacterium
TCGCCACCGCCGACCACTCGGTCGTCGTCGAAGTCGCCGGGGCAGGGCGGCGGCGGCGGCGGGCCGATCCATCGGAGATCCGCGATGTTGATCGTGCGGGTCATCGTGTTCGCGGCGCTGTTGGAGATGGTCCAGCCGAACGGGATGGTCACGTCCTCGTACTCGATCCCGTCGAGCGGGATCGAGAACAGCGTCGGTTCCAGCGGCAGTTCCAGGTCTCCGAGACCGACGCTGAACCCGTCCGATCCCTCGGTGCCCACGAAGACGTCGAGCACGGTGCCCGGCACGTCGCTCCACGCGTAGAAGTCCACCGACTCGGCGCCGGGCATGATCGGCAGTCCGGGCAGCTCGCCCCAGTTGTAGTCGGGGTACTGCCACGCCACGCCCGCCCAGAGGTTGGTCTGCGGGGGGTTGAAGACGAAACGATGGCCGACGCCGGCGCAGGCGCCGTTGGGGCTCTCCATTCCCGAACCCGTCAGCGTCCAGGAAGCGCCCATGTACCCGCTCGGGCCGTAGTGGTCATCGATCGCGAAGGGCATGGTCTGGACGTCGTCGGGCAGGTCGCCGTCCACGAAGAACGGCGTGGTGGCGAGGGCGATGCCCCCCTGCGGATCGCGGGCGATCGCGACCAGTCGGTAGGCGCCCGGGGCCCGCGGCATCTCGAACTCGAGGACCGCGTCACCGCCGACCTCGAGATAGGTGCAGTTCGGAGAGAACTGCCAGAGATAGACGCCCGACTCGTCGAAGATCTCGCTTCCCAGGATCCAGTCCACCACGATGTCGTCGCCATCCGGGTCGGAGACGCCGAGGGTCGCGGTCGCGGGGTCGTAGGGAAGGAAGGTCATCGATCCGACGCCGCTGATGCCGGACACCTCGGGGACGCGGTTCGCCGGCGGCGTGCCCGACCAGACCTCGATCATGGCGTCCACGCACGACGAGCGTTCGCCCGCGGGGCCGAACATGAGGAACCAGGTGTCGGTCGGCGGATCGAGGTCGTCCCAGAGGTAGACGAAGCCGCCGAGGCAGCGATCCGACTGGCCCTCGATCGAGTTGATCCAGCCGTTGCGATACCAGTTGGCCTTCACGGTCGAGTTGTGCTCGATGCGGCCGCCCCACGGTGTCTGGCCCGCGCCCCACCAGCCGCTCGGGCCGTACTCGGGAACGAGGTAGGGGCGATCCCACGGTCCGTTGTCGATCTTCGCGCGGATCTGGCTCAGCGTCTCGTACGCGTTGACACCCCAGATGTCGATGTTCGGGCAGTAGGTGGCGAGCTGCGTGGCGTTGTCCACGAGATGCCACTCGCCCAGATCCGCGGTCACCGAGATCGTGGGGTGCAGCGGGTCGCGGACCTTGATGATGCCCGCCGCGGAGTTGATCGCGGTCCAGATCGCGGTCACGAGCTCCTGGTCCGCATCGGTGTCGGCGTCGAGGTGTTCGAGTTCGTTGCCGACTCCCCAGGCCAGCACGGCCGGGTGGTTCTTGTACAGGTTCACCTGCGCGATCAGGGAGGCGAGCTGGGCCTGCACATCGGCGGGATCGAGGTAGTCGAAGTTGCCGCCGTCACTGTCCACGTGCCCGGCCGAGTGCTCCATCCACAGCCCGAGCATGACCGCGATCCCTCGCTCGTGGGCGGCGTCGAGGATCGACATCGTGCCCGGCCCCGTGGCCCACAGTCGGATGGCGTTGCCGCCCGCCGCCTGCAGTTCGTCGAG
>JAUIHC010000098.1 GCA_030432455.1 Phycisphaerae bacterium
GGCTCGACGGCGACCTCGTCCGCTGGCTCTGGACCTTCCACCGGCACTGCTCGAAGCCGCACTTCGAGCAGTGTCTGAGCGTGCTCGCGCACATGGGCTGGGAGACCGCCCGCGGCTTCGACACCATGCTGGAGGACGCGTCCATCGACTGCGACTGGCGGCCGACCGGATGGATCGACGCGTGCCTCACCCGGGACGGGCTCGACGCGGCAACCCACGAGATCGAACACCTTCGGAAGTTCGGCTACTCGGCCGAGCGGGTCGAGGGCGACGAGCTTCGGGCCGCGGATCCGATCTTCACCGACGAGGTGGTCGGCGGCGTCCGATACCACGAGAGTGCGACGATGGATCCGTTCGCGTTCATGCGGGGTCTGCGCTCCTGGCTCGAGTCGCGAGGGGTCGAGTTCCGCATCGGACCCGGTGCGGGCGTCGAGCGGCTGCTCGTCGAGCACGACCGGATCGCGGGGGTGCGACTGGCGACGGGCGATGACCTGCGGGCCGATCGCGTGGTGCTCGCGGCCGGCACCTGGACCGCCCCGCTCGCCGCCACGATCGGACTCGCGGTGCCGATGGAGCCCGCCCGCGGCTACCACCGCGAGATCAGCGGACTGCCCGCGATTCCGACCGTCGGCGGCGTGCTTCGCGAGACGTTCATCGCCTTCACGCCGATGTTCGATCGACTGCGACTCGCGGGCACGCTCGAGATCACCGGGCACGGACGGCCGTGGACGCGATCACGCGTCGAGAACCTGACCGGGGCCGCGAGCCGCTATCTGCGGGATCTCGATCAGGGCGAGGTCACCGCCGAATGGGCGGGCTACCGACCGTGCACGCCCGACGGCATGCCGATGATCGGCGAGATCCCGTGGGCCCGAGGACTCGTCCTCGCCACCGGCCACGCGATGATGGGCATGACCCTCGGCCCGATCACCGGCCGACTCGTCGCGGAGTCGATCTGCGACGGGAAGGCCTCGATCGAGACCCCCCTGCTCGACCCCGCGAGATTCGGCCGCACGGGTTGAGTCTGATCTTGCCACGGGTTGTTGAACCACAGAGCACAGACCACGACTTCGAACGCTCCCTCAGATTCGAGTTATTCAACCACAGAGACACAGAGAGCACAGAGGTTGGTTGGATTGGTTCGGAACAGGATCGCCCGAAGCCAGACAAAACCCAGCCCAATCCCCCTCTGTGTCCTCTGTGCCTCTGTGGTGAATCCTGATCACACTCGGCGCTCGACTCACGCCGGCTCGGGCCAGAGCCAGGCGGCGCCTCGGACGCCGCTTGAGTCGCCGTGGAGATTCTTGAACACCGGGGTGTCGGCGGTGCCGCCGAAGGCTCGTCGGTGGATGAGCGGCGGAACGACGGTGTAGATCGAGTCGAGGTTGCTCACGCCGCCGCCGAGCACGATCGCGTCGGGGTCGAGGATGTCCACGACGGTGACGAGACACTCGGCGAGTCGGTCGTGGAAGCGGTCGATGACGCCGCGGGCGATCGCCTCGGTGTCGGCGCTCGCAGCGATGCCGGCGAGTGGTCGGCGGGTGCCCGCAAGTCGGGCGTACTCGGCTTCGAGCGCCGGGCCGCTCAGGTACTGCTCGAGACAGTCGCATCGGCCGCAGTAGCAGTCGCGTGGGGCCTCGTCGCGGGCGCCGCGGTGCGGCACGCCCATGTGACCCCACTCGCCGCCGAGTCCGTTGCGTCCTTCGACGACGGCACCGTCGATCACGACGCCGCCACCGACGCCGGTGCCGAGGATCACGCCGAAGACGACTCGATGCCCCGCCGCCCCGCCGTCCGCGGCCTCGGAGAGCGCGAAGCAGTTGGCGTCGTTCGCGGTGCGGAGCGGTCGGCCGAGCGCCACGGCGAGATCGGTCTCGAACGGACGACCGTTGAGGCAGGTCGAGTTCGAGTTTCGATGCAGGCCGGTGTTTCGATCGACCGACCCGGGCGTGCCGACGCCGACCGGCGCGTCGGGCGCGAGACCCGCCGCCGACGCGACGCGATCGACGAGCCCCGCGATCGCGGCGACGGTCGCGTCGTAGTCACCCTGTGGCGTCGCGACCCGTTCACGCGCGGCGATGTCGCCGTCGATCAGCGCGATCGCCTCGATCTTGGTGCCGCCGAGATCGACGCCGATGCGACCGTGGGTCATCGGGAGTCCTCGTAGGAAGATTGACCACGGAGGGCCGCGGAGGCATTAAACCCGTTCACGCCGACGGCCCTCCGCGCAGCCAGCGGCCGCCGACGCAGGTTCCGGCCATCGCTTCGGGGCCGGTGCCGGTGATGATCGCCTCGAGGACGACGGCAGGCGAGACGCCCGCGAGAGTTCGATGATCGAGGTCGATCGCGGCGAAGTCGGCGAGGGTACCGGGCGCGATCTCGCCCGACTCCACGCCGAGGCTGCGAGCGCCGTGGGCGGTGCCGATGTCGAAGAGGGCACCGCCAATCCTCGCGTTGGCGTCGATGACGGCACCGCGCATCTGCCGGTGGATCCGCTGAACGTACTCGATCCAACGAAGATCCTCGGTGGGCGAAAGGCGGCTGTTGAGATCGGTGCCGATCGCGATCGGGATGCCCGCCGCCCGCATGGTCGCCAGATCCGGGATGCCGTCGCCGAGGTTGCCTTCGGTGTTCGGGCAGAGGCAGACCATGCCGCCGGCGGCGGCGAAGTCGCGGAGGTCCTCGGGCGACGAGTGGGTGCAGTGGACCGCGGTCGTGCGGTCGTCAACGACCCCCCGGTCGAGCAGCAGTCGCATCGGGGTCGTGCCGTGGGTCGCGCGGCAGTCGTCGATCTCGGCGACGACCTCCTCGAGGTGCAGGTGGAAGGCGGTCCCGAGCGATCGAGCGACCTGCCGCATCCGCTCGATGCGGTCGATCGGGACGGCGCGGGTCGAGTGGACGATCGGGGCCACGGACTGGAGCGGACCGCGGGCGTGGGCGACGGCTCGCTCGCAGGCGGCGACGAAGTCGGTCTCGGAGCCGGTGTCGAATCGCCGCTGCCCTCCAGCGAGCGGGCGGTCGTCGAATCCGCCGCGGACATAGTCCGACTGCAGCAGCACGAGACGGATTCCGGCGTCGCTCGCCGCGGCGAGGACCGCGGCATCGAGCGCCCAGTCCGCGTCGGGGCCGTGGTGGAGGTAGTGGAACTCGCCGACGGTCGTGATGCCCGCGTCGAGCATCTCCTCGAAGGCGAGCCGACAGATCGCGTGGCAGAGGTCGGGGTCGAGCGACTCGACGAGGGCGTACATCGACTCCCGCCAGGTGAAGAACGAGCCGGTGCCGTCGGGAAACGACTCGCCGAGGCCGCGAAGACCGCGCTGGAAGGCGTGGCTGTGGGCGTTCACGAAGCCGGGCAGGAGACAGACATTCCAGTCGGCCGGGGCGGTGGCGTCTCGGACCTCGGCGATCCGATCGCCCCGGAGCTCGATCTCGACGTTGGACGCCACCCGGCCACCGGGAAGGACGGCCAGAGCGGGACGCAGGATCGTGGAATCGCCGGGGTCGGACATGCGGGGCAGGGTAACTGACCACGACCCCCGCCCGAAAAAGCGGGACAGGCGACATTTCCCATGGCCGCGGACGTCGCTCGAATAAGCGGGACCGAAAAAGCGGGACAGGCGACATTTTTCATGGCCGCGGACGTCACTCGCACCGCAACTCCCCTTCCCTTCGGACTCTGCGCCGAGTCCCGTCTCGCGAGCGGCGAGTAAAGGTCGCCTGTCCCCATTTTCCGCCTGTCCCCATGTTCAGGTGGCTCCGAAAAAGCGGGACAGGCGACATTTTCCATGGCCGCGGACGTCGCTCGCACTGCAACTCCCCTTCCCTCCGGACTCTGCGCTGAGTCCCGTCGCGCGAGCGGCGAAAAAAGGTCGCCTGTCCCCAATTTCGTCGCTCGCACTGCAACTCCCCGTCCCTCCGGACTCTGCGCCGAGTCCCGTCTCGCGAGCGGCGAAAAAAGGTCGCCTGTCCCCATTTTTCGGCTGTCCCGATTTTCGGGTGGCTCGCGCGGGGGCGTCGGGGCGAATGCGGGACCCGGTAGACTCCTCGATCCGCCCCCGACCGGAGACCCCTGTGCTCGAGCCCCGCCCCTACACCGACTTCGACGCCGACAGCCCCGACGCCCGCGAGGCCATGGCCCACGTCCGCGCCCTGCTCGGGTTCATCGGCGACGACCCGGAACGCGAGGGACTCGTCGATACCCCCAAGCGGGTCGTCAAGGCGATGAACGAGCACTTCTGGGGCTACCGCGCCGACCCCACCGAGCCGCTCCGCCGGACCTTCAGCGAGGTCGAGGGCTACGACGAACTCGTCCTTCTGCAGGACATGGAGATCCAGAGCCACTGCGAGCACCACATGGTGCCCTTCGTCGGCAAGGCGCACGTCGCGTACATCCCCAGCGGACGCGTGGTCGGTCTCTCCAAGCTCGCCCGCGTGGTCGAGATCTTCTCGAAGCGACTTCAGGTGCAGGAGAAGCTCACCGCCCAGATCGCCAACACGATCCAGGAGGAGCTCAAGCCGCAGGGCGTGGCCGTGATCATCCAGGCCCGCCACTTCTGCATGTGCTACCGCGGCGTCCGCCAGAGCAAGGCGTGGACGACCACCAGCAAGCTCCACGGCGTCTTCCTGCAGGACCCCGCCGCCCGCATGGAACTCTTCACGCTGATCGGGTCGAACCCCGGCCGGGACTGACGAGTTGGTGTTGGGGCTGACCACGGAGATCACGGAGGAGCACGGAGGGCCACGGAGCGAATCCATGGCGGTGTGGCGCTTGGCCGATCGTTGATGTGGTCGGAATGTTGCGGGGAGTTGCTGTCGTCTCGCTCGGTCGCCGATCGGCCTCATCAAGCATCTCGACCCCCGACTACGAACAAGTCAGACCCGGTCGCCGACCCTCCCACTCCTCCGTGGCCCTCCGTGACTCTCCGTGCGCTTCGTGGTGAGACAAGACGCAGGCTCACGCCCGCCCGTAGACCGGGATGAGCGTGCCCGAGGTCAGGACGTTCGCGGGGCTCGCCAGCCAGACCATCGTGCGGGCGACCTCTTCGACCTTCGGCCATCCCGCGTGGTCGGCGTCGGGCATCGCCGCCCGATTCGCCGGGGTGTCCATGATCGACGGCGCGACCGCGTTCACGAGGATGCCCTCGGCGTTCACTTCCTTGGCGAGGCACTGCGTGAGGCTCGCGACCGCGGCCTTGCTGGTCGAGTACGCGAGCATGCCGCCCGCGGGCTCGAGGGCGGGCCGGGCGATGACGTTCACGATGCGGCCGCCGTCATCAGGGCCGCGACCGCTCGACCGCATCGCCTTGACCGCCTCGCGGCAGCAGAGGAAGCAGGTGCCGGCGTTGAGTCGCATCATCGCCTCGAAGTCGGCCTGCGAGATCTCCGCGACCGGCCCCATTGCGAAGCCCCCCGCCACATGGATCGACGCGTAGACCGGACCGGCCTTGGCGTAGACCGCCGCGACCGCGGCCTCGTCGCCGAGGTCGGCCTCGTGGAGCGTGACGTGCTTCTTGAAGTCGAGGCGGTCGAGTTCGCGGGCGTTCTGCCAGGTGACGTGGACCGTCGCCCCCATCTCCAGAAGATCGCGAACGACCGCCGATCCGAGGGCTCCGGTACCGCCGGTGACGACGCAGACGCGATTCGAGAAGGGCATCGGGGGCTCCGTTCGATGAAGGAAGGTCCCCGCCGGTCGGGGGCGGAGAGCGTACCCGGTACCATGCCCGGCCCGGGATCGGTCCCGCCGCCCCCGTTCCACCGTCCATTCACGCACACACCCCTGAGATCCGGATCCACCCCCCGATGAGCGAGACCACCACGAAGCGCATGGAGGACATCGTCGCCCTCTGCCGGCGACGCGGCTTCATCTTCCAGAGCAGCGAGATCTACGGGGGCATCAACGGCTTCTGGGACTACGGCCCCTACGGATCGGAGCTCAAGCGCAACCTCAAGAACGCGTGGTGGGAGGACATCGTCCACGGCGACATGGTCGGCCCGACCGGCGAGCCGGTGAAGATCGTCGGCGTGGACTGCACGATCATCATGAACCCGAAGGTCTGGGAGGCCTCGGGCCACGTCGGCGGGTTCGCCGACATGATGAGCACCTGCCGACACTGCAAGAGACTCGTCCGAACCGACCACGTCTGGGACATGGTGCACGAATCGCCCTGGTTCGCGGCGCTCTCCGAGTTGTACGCAGACGGAGTCGTCGATTCCCCGGCACTGGTGCGCTGGGCGCAGCAGAAGGGCAAGAAGCTCGCGCCGAATCTCGCCCTCGTCCGCAACCCGGAGGTCACGCTGAGCTGGCTCGCCGAGCGGATGGCGGACGGGCAGACCGCGATGGGTGTTCAGGAGTTCGTGCAGCATCTCGCGAGCGAACAGGTCGCGCGGGACGGTCTTGCCCTTCCCTGTCCGCACTGCGGCGGCGATCTGGCCGAACCGAAGCCGTTCAATCTCATGTTCAAGACGCTGGTCGGCGCGGTCGAGGATCCCTCGAACATCGCCTACCTCCGTCCCGAGACAGCACAAGGCATCTTCGCGAACTTCGACAACGTGGTCGATTCGAGCCGCGTCAAGGTTCCCTTCGGCATCGCGCAGATCGGCAAGGCGTTCCGCAACGAGGTCACGCCCCGGAACTTCACCTTCCGGAGCCGCGAGTTCGAGCAGATGGAACTCGAGTTCTTCATCCACCCGAGCGAGGCCGAGCAGTGGTACGCGTGGTGGCGGGACAACCGCTACGCGTGGTGGAAGTCGATCGGCCTCGCGGGTGACAACCTGATTCTCCGCGAGCACGACCGCGACGAACTCGCGCACTACGCCAAGGAAGGCGCCGGCACCAGCGACATCGAGTACCGCTTCCCGTTCACCGCCCCGGGCTTCGGCGAACTCGAAGGGGTCGCCCACCGCGCCGACTTCGACCTCAAGGCCCACGCGGAACACTGCGGCAAGGGCGAGAAGATGCGCTACTTCGATCAAGCCCGCAACGAGCGGTACTTCCCGCACGTGATCGAGCCCTCCGCCGGCGCCGATCGGGGCGCCCTCGCACTCCTCTGCGAGGCGTACACCCCCGACGAGAGCCGCGCGTCGAAGGTCTTCATGAACTTCCACCCGCGGGTCGCGCCGGTGAAGGCCGGGATCTTCCCGCTGGTCGCGAAGGACGGCATGCCCGAGATCGCCGAGAAGCTCCACAAGGAGCTTCGTCGCCGCCATGTCGTCGAGATGGACGCCAAGCAGTCGATCGGCAAGCGGTACGCCCGCATGGACGAGTGCGGCACCCCGTACTGCATCACGATCGACGGCGACACCGCGAACGATCAGGCGGTGACGATCCGCGAGCGCAACACGCAGTCGCAGGAACGGGTGGCGCTCGACAAGGTCGGCGCCTTCCTCGACGAGAAGATCCACGGCGACTCGTGACCGACGCGACCCCGAGCGGTCCGCTCCGTCACGACCTGCGGGTCGGAACGATCGTCGCCTGCGTCCCCAACGCCGGGGCGCGACGGCCGGCCTTCGTGCTGGACATCGACCTCGGCGAGTTCGGGGTTCGAACCTCGAGCGCGCAGATCACCGCGCGATACCGGCCCGAGGATCTCGTGGGTCGCCAGGTGGTCGTCGTGACCGACCTCGATCCGAAGCTCGTCGCGGGCGTCAGGAGCGAGATTCTGATCCTCGGCGCCGGCGACGACGCCGGCGACATCGTGCTGCTCGCGCCGGACGCGCGAGTGCCCGACGGCGCCCGCGTCCACTGATGTCCCGATCCCACGGTCCACCGCGCCACGCCCGACCTGGCCTTTGGGGGAACTCTCCCCATGGCCCCGCGGGCGGATGAAGGCGATAGTTCTTCTGTCGCCGAGGAGGTCCCGGCGGTCCAGGCCCGTTCGGGCGTGCGGGTGCCCATTCCGGGGGTGCACCCGCTCGCCTTGGTCGAACCACCAGTCGGGATCGACCACGGGCCGGACCGCCGAGACCTCCCGACGACGGAATCCGTGTCGGCTCGTCCATCACGAGCCTTTTCGGGGGACGCCGCCTCTCGGCGTCGAGCGAACGGGAACCCGCTCGGCACCACTCAGGGAGTCGGCTTCACACTCCGGGGGATCGGGCGCCGAACGACGGGACTCGGCACCTTGGACACCCTTCACCGGGATCCGGCACGGCAGGGAATCGGGACGACGCGGCGCGGATCATCGATCCGCGTCGCGTGTTTTCATCCCCGGTTCTCCGAGTCTCGCTCTCTCCCCACCGCATCCAACGCCAGCACCTCCATCACGAGGTGCGCGGCGAGCAGAGCGGTCACATCCGCCGGATCACGGTCGGGCAGCACCTCGACGAGATCGGCGCCGGCGATCCGGATGCCGCGCAGACCGCGAAGCAGATTCATCACCTCGCGAGCCGTCAGGCCGCCGCACATCGGCGTCCCGGTGCCCGGCGCGAACGCCGGATCGACGCAGTCGATGTCGATCGTGATGTAGACCGGCGTGTCGCCGACCTTCGCACGCCACGCATCGATCGCGTCGAACGCCCGACCCGCGTCGAGGTCGGCCATCGTCACGATCGAGATGCCGTGATCGCGGCCGAAGGCGAGATCGTCGGGCGTGTTCAGCGGACCGCGGATGCCGACCGAGAGCATGCGGGTCGGATCGATCCAACCGCCTTCGATCGCGCGGATGAACGGCGAGGCGTGCCCGTGCCGTTCGCCCCAGACCTCGTCCACGGTGTCCAGATGCGCGTCCAGATGCAACACCGGCAGGCCGCCCTCGGGACGACCGAGACGCTCCCAGGTGGCCCGGATGTTCGCCGCCGCGATCGAGTGATCGCCACCGATCGCGAGGAGTCGGGTCCGCCCGGCACCGGGAAGATTCTCCGCCCAGGCCGCGACCGCCCCGTGGTTCTCGCTCGCCGAGTAGGGCCGGACCGGTGCGTCGCCCGCGTCGGCCATCGAGAATCGCTCGGCGATGTTGACATCGAGTTCGAGATGATGCGGCTTGAGGTACTGACTCTGCTCGCGGATCGCCCGCGGCCCGAATCGGGCGCCGGGCCGGTAGGTGGTGCCGCCGTCGTACGGCACGCCGTAGAGCGCCCAGTCGAGCGGACGGTGCTCC
>JAUIHC010000599.1 GCA_030432455.1 Phycisphaerae bacterium
TCGGGGCGGGGCCGATCCGTGCGGCGGTCGAGCATCGACTCGACGAGATCATGGGCGGCACGGGCGCCGTGGTCGAGGTCGTGCCCGGGATCGCCGCGATCGGGAGCGTTCCTGCGGACCGCGGTTGTCGGTCTGGCGGGGTGGCGGTGCTGCCGATGGCGGAACTGCTCACCGAAGGATCGCTGTCGATGCTCTGCACCGCCGCGCACCTCGACGAGACGCTCATCCGCAGCCTGGCGGGCGAGGCGACGCTCCCGCCCCGGGCGGCCCTTCCCGCGCTGGCGGTGCTGCTTCGTCGCCTTCATCGTGCGGCGATCGAGCGGATGCGGGAACGCGAGTCGCAGCAGTCGGTGGATCGCCGACTCGCCGAGAGCTACGAGGAGCTTCACCTTCTCAATTCGCTGATCGACGGGCTCGTCCTCGGCGGTGACGCGGACGAGTTCCTGCGGTCCGCCTGCGCCGAACTGGCCGCGACCGCGGGCTACGGCTGGATCGCGGTGCTGGTGGACGAACCCGGCGAGGTGGTCTCCGACGAACTGGTGATCCACGGCGACGGGGCGCCGTCCCGGTCGCGTCTCCGCATGCTGGCGGGCGAGTCCGCCGCGGCGATCGCGACCGCGATCGACACCGACGATCAGGGCGAGATCGGTGTCGCGGCCATCCGCGGGGGAGGGCGTTCCATCGGAACCCTGTTCGCCGGCGGTCGCGGTGGCGATCCGATGTCCAGCGTCGAACTGACGCTGCTCGCATCGGCCGCCGGGCATCTCGGGGTCTTCCTCCGCAACGCGATGCTCTACGCCGACCTCGACGCGATGTTCCTCGGGACGCTGCAGGCGATGGTGGCCGCGATCGACGCCAAGGATCCGTACACCCGCGGTCACTCGCAGCGGGTCGCGGAGCTCAGTCGCGATCTCGCGGCGGCGCTGGGTCTGCCCGACTCGTTCGTGCGGACGGCGCATCTGGCGGGACTGGTCCACGACATCGGGAAGATCGGCGTGCCCGAGTCGGTCCTCTGCAAGGCGGGTCGCCTCGACGACGAGGAGTTCGCCCTCATCCGGCAGCACCCGCAGACCGGCTATCGCATCCTGAAGGACATCCCGCAGATCCGCGATCTGCTCCCCGGCGTGCTCTGTCATCACGAGGCGTGGGACGGGAGCGGCTATCCCGCGGGACTCGAATCGCGGGAGATTCCGCTGCTCGCCCGGATCGTGGCGATCTGCGACAGCTTCGACGCCATGAGCTCCAACCGGACCTATCGCGACGCCCGGCCTCGCGACGAGGTCTTCGCGGAGATCCGGCGCTGCGCCGGCGTGAAGTACGACCCCGACATCGTGCCGGTGTTCCTCGGCATGGACTTCACCGGCTACGAGCGGCTGCTCGAACGCGACGCCCGCGACCTGACCGCGGTGGGGGAGGGCGAGGAATGAATCTGCGGTTCGAGGAGCACGGCACCCTCTGCGTGGTCGAGGTCCGCGGCGAGCTCGTCGGCGACTCCGTGGACGCATTCCGTCGCGGCTGGCAGGACCGGGTGGACGCCGGTGCCCGGCGGTTCATCCTCGATCTCGCCGAGGTCGTACTCGTCGATTCGAAGGGACTGGAGGCGATCCTCGACCTCGCCGACGAGGCGACCGCCCGGAAGGGGCGGTGCGTGCTGGCCGCTCCGGATGCCGGGCTGCGGTCGATTCTGGAGATCACGCGACTGC
>JAUIHC010000600.1 GCA_030432455.1 Phycisphaerae bacterium
CGGACTTCATCACCGCGTGGTGGTGGGCGCTCCTCGGCGGCGGCGTCATCGGCTGGTTCGCGTGGCGGACCTGGTCGGTGGTGCCCGCGAATCGCCGGATCGTGGACGGATTCCTGCTGCGGATCCCGGTGCTGGGCGTGCTGCTCCGCGACATCGCCGTCGCCCGCTTCACCCGCACGCTCGGCACCCTGAGTTCCGCGGGCGTGCCGATCCTCGCGGCCCTGGGCATCGTTCGCGACACGCTCGGCAACACCGTGATGATGGACGCGATCGACGAGGTCCGCGAGAAGGTCACCACCGGCGGGTCGCTCGCGACGCCGCTGGAACGGTCGGGTCACTTCCCGCCGCTGCTGGTGCAGATCGTGAACCTCGGCGAGCGGTCCGGCCGCCTCGAAGGCATGCTCATGCACGCCGCGGGCGCCTTCGACCGCCAGGTCAACAACAGCCTCAAGATCTTCACCAAGGCCCTGCCGCCGTTCCTGCTGGTCATCATGGCCGCGGTGGCGGCATTCGTCCTCTCGGCGATCCTCCTTCCCCTGCTCGAGATGCAGGAGGCGGTCGCCGGCTCGCGCTGAGTCGAGTCGATCCCCCGGGGCTCCGTCACCACCCGACGCCCCGTCCGAACCTTCCACCTTCCGAACCTTCCACCTTCCGACCCTTCCAGAGCCACCCCATGTCCAGCACCCGCCACCACCGCCGCCGACTCCAGCCTCGACGCGGCTTCAGCCTTCTCGAGGTGATCATCGCGGTCACGATCGTCGCCCTGCTCGCGACCCTCGTCGTGCCCCGACTCACCCGCTTCCTCGCCGGCGCGAACGAGGACAAGGCCGTGGCCGAGGTCAACAGCCTCGCCAACACCGTGAAGCTCTACATCGCCGAGCAGACCACCGGCGTCCTCACCGACGACTTCGCGCTGGAGATGCTGGTCGAGGGCGACAACCCGTTCCTCAACAGCCCCGAGGAACTCATCGATCCGTGGGGCAACTCCTACGACATCGTCATCCCCGGCGAGCGGAACATCGACTTCGACGTCGTGTGCTACGGCCCCGACGGCAAGCCCGGCGGCGGCGACGACATCGTCCACGGCAAGCGTTGACCATCCCCCCATCTGGAACACCCCACTGACCCTCGCTCGTCCAGACCGATCGATCCGACCGCGACCGGGATTCACCCTCATCGAGGTGATCCTGGTCGCGGTGGTGCTGGTGATCCTCGGCACGATGCTCGCGCCGAGGATGGCCGGCGCCACCCGTGGTCGATTCACCGCGGCGACCGAGGGCATCGCCACCTCGATGGCGACCTTCGCCTTCCACGAGGCGACCGACGACCGCCCGGTCGCCCTCGCCTATCGCGCCGGAGACCGACGACTCGATGTGCTCGTGCTCGGCTCGGCGGACGGCGGCGGCGCCGAATGGCGCCCCATGCCGATGGCTCCCTCGGTCATCCTTCCCGACGACTTCGAGTTCGTGCGGGTCACGGTGGACCTGGCGTTGTTCGATCCCACCGACTGGTTCATCGCGACGCCCCCCAGCGGCCGGCGGCCGGACATCCGGCTTCGCCTCGAGTCCGAAGCGGGCGACGGGGCGGAGATCGTGCTCACGCCGCACGCCCTCGCGCCGCTGATCGTCCGTGACGGGGACGCCGAGGCCCCGTACATCCGCGAGGCGGCCGATCTGGACGCCATGGGCGCGGGAAGGGAGTCG
>JAUIHC010000099.1 GCA_030432455.1 Phycisphaerae bacterium
TCGGCCCCTCGCAGGTCGGATTCTCCGGCGGCGGCTACCTTCGGCTCTTTCCGGGCTGGCTGATTCGTCGCGGCTTCGACGCCCTGCATCGTCGCGGACTTCCGGGGGTCGTCTACCTGCATCCCCGTGATCTCGCCCCGGACTCGCCGGTGGTGCCGATGTCCGCATCGCGCCGCTTCAAGTGCTACGTCGGGCTGGCGGGCACCGCCGCGAAACTCCGGATGCTGCTCTCGCGATACCGCTTTGCGCCATGCGGCGAGGTGCTGCGGCGGGCGTTGCCGGAGGCGTTTGCCGAGTGAGGCGTTGGATCGGTCGCCGGTCAGTCGATGAACGATCGTGAGCCGACCACCGCCGCGGGATTGCCGGCCACCACGGTCCATGGCTCGACATCCCGAACGACCACGCTCGCGGCCCCGACCACCGCACCTTCGCCGACCCGCACGCCGAGCATCACGAACGCCTTCGCGCCGATGAACGCGTCGGCGCCGATGTCGATCGGGGCGACGGTCAGGGGCAGGGCGCGCCGCGAGAGGTCGTGCGATCCGCCGCAGAGGTAGGTGTGCTGCGCCACCGTGCATCGCTCGCGGAGGATGCACGCGCCGAGGTTGTAGATCTCGGCGTGGTCGCCGATCGCGGCGCGGTGCTGGAGTTCGAGCTGCCAGGGAACCCGGATGGTCGCGGTCGGGGCGACGAACGGACGGCCGCTGATCCGACAGCCGAAGAGCCGCAGCATGAGCAGCCGCCACGCGTTCAGCGGTCGGGGCGTCCAGCGGCAGGCGATCGCCCAGACGATCGCGAAGAGCGTGATGCCGACGCGCTCCCTGACCGACCATGGACTGCGATAGGCGTCGTCCTGCCCGGCTGACTTGATCGCCTGTCGCTCGCGCGGCCGCGTCCCGGACTCGGCTTCGGGAGCGCGGTCGCTGGATTCGGGCGTCGGGTTCGTCACGGTGTCCGGCTCCGGGCCGCCTCGATCGAGGTGGCGAACTCGTCCAGATACGCATCGGCGATCCGGTCCAGTCCGTATCGGCTCGCGGCGGCGATCGCGTTCGTCGAGAGTCTCGATCGCAGCTCGGCGTCGCCGGCGAGCCGTTCGAGCGCTGCGGTGATTTCGTCGATCTCGGCCTCACCGCGTCGGAAGACCAGACCGGTCTCGTCGTTCCGGATGTACGCGGCGTACTGCGGAAGATCCGCGACCACCGGCGGCAGGCCGCACGCCATCGCCTCCAGCGGGGCGACCGGCGAGGCCTCGCCCCGGGCGGCGATCGACGGGTAGCAGTAGAGATCGGCGGACCGCAGTTCGTCGGCCAGCGCGGTCGGGTCGGCCACGCCGCCGGGGAGTTCGAACGGGGCGTCGCCTGCGAGGCTGCGAAGCCGACGCATGTAGTCGTCTCCGCCGCCGCCGTCGCCGAGTCCGGCCGGGCCCACGAGTCGCAGGGTCGTGTCGAGTCCCCTCGCCCGGAGCCGATGCCACGCCTCGACGAGCAGATGCAGGCCCTTCTCGGGGTGGATCCGCCCGGTGTAGAGGATGCGGCGCGGACCATTCGTCGTCGCCGACGGCGCCGTCGTCGGGTGGAAGACCGAGAGATCCACTGGGTTGCCGATCAGCGCGATCCGATCGGCGAACTCGGAGCGCTCGCCGACGATGCCGTCCACGATCGCCTGCGAGACGGTCGAGATGCGATCGACGCCGCGGTAGAGCCGCATCTGGCCCTTGGGAAACCGCTGGACGTGCATGTTGAGGACGCCGATCCGGCGTCGGATGCGATTTCGCGGCGATCGAAGCAGCCACGGAAGCCAGAAGCAGTTGGTGACCGTGACGTCGGCATCGGGCAGCAGGCGTGCGGCCCGTCTCGACCAGCCCAGATCCCGCAGGATGTCGATCTTCACGCTGCGGCCCCGATCGATGAGCGGGAGTCGTCGATACGGAATGCCGTCGATCTCGTCGCCACGCGGCAGATCCGGGTGGTCCGGGCCGATCATCGTCACCGCGTGCCCGCGGTCGCGGAAGGTCTCCGCGAGTCGCCACCACACCTTCTCGATGGCGCCGCTCGGCGCGGGGGGCGGTGGTTTGAACGGTCCGAGGACCACGGTGATGCGCATCGGCGGCTCCGGTCCGGCCCCGGTCGGGCCCTCCTGAGGATGGATCCGTACGATACGGACCCGACTTCCACCGGAACGCCCGACTCCATGACGCTCAGACTGCACGACACGCTCGAACGCCGACTCGTCGACTTCGTCCCGCTGGATCCCGAAGGGCCGGTGACCTTCTACACCTGCGGTCCGACGGTCTACGACTACGCCCACATCGGCAACTTCCGCTCGTTCCTGAACGCGGACGTGCTCCGTCGCACGCTGGAGCTGCTGGGATTCGAGGTCCGGCACGTCATGAACATCACCGATGTCGGCCACATGACCGACGACGCGGTGGCCGACGGCGGGGGCGAGGACAAGATGGCGGTGGCGGGTCGCCGGCTGCTGGAGAGCAAGAAGGCCGGCACCCTTCCGGGCGACGTCGAGGTCGATCCCGGTGATCCGTACGCGATCGCCGACTTCTACGCCGCGGCGTTCATCGAGGACGCCCGGACGCTGGGGCTCAAGGTCGTGGAGGACGCGGCGACCGATCCATCGGTCATGCCGCGACCGACCCGCTGGGTCGCGGAGATGATCGCGCTGGTCGAGCGGCTGGTCGAGCGTGGGCACGCCTACGTCGGCGGCGACGGTGCGGTCTACTTCTCGGTGACGAGTTTCGCGGGCTACGGCCGCCTGTCGGGCAACACGCTTGACGCACTCCGCGAGGGCGAGGGCGGACGGGTGAGCGAGGCGAATCAGGCCGCCAAGCGGCATCCGGCCGACTTCCTGCTCTGGAAGCCCGACGAGTCGCATCTCATGCGGTGGCCGAGCCCGTGGGGCGAGGGCTATCCCGGCTGGCATCTGGAGTGCAGCGCGATGGCGCTCGGACTGCTGGCGCCGCAGGACGGCCCGCACTCGGGGACGATCGACCTGCACTCCGGCGGCGAGGACAACATCTTTCCGCACCACGAGTGCGAGATCGCGCAGAGCTGCGCCGCCACCGGCGCCGACCGCTTCGCCCGACACTGGTTCCACACCCGCCATCTCGTCGTCGAGGGCGAGAAGATGTCCAAGTCGAAGGGCAACTTCTTCACCGTTCGCGACATCCTCGCCAAGGGCGCCACGCCCGCGGCGCTGCGGCTCGAGCTCGTCCGAACGCACTACCGGACCAACGCGAACTTCACGCTGCAGGGTCTTCGCGACTGCGGTCGCATGATCGATCGCTGGTGCCGCCTTCGCGACGCGCTCCGCGCCGGCCGCGTGGTCGCGGGCGACGGGCCCGGTCCGCTCGAGCGGGCGCTTCCCGAGTTCACGGCGGCGTTGTGCGACGACCTCAACCTCGCCCGCGCGATCGGCGTCCTCAACGAGGCGGTGAACGCCGGTCGCGCCGACGGCGACGCGGGCGTCGACGACGCGGTCCGTGCGACCGCCGAGCTGGCGGCCCTCGAGCGCATGGACCTCGTGCTGGGGGTCCTCGACCGGAACGAGGTGGTCGAGGCCGACGGTGGCGACGACGACTTCGCCGCGACGGTCGAGGCCCGGATCACGGCCCGCGCCGAGGCGAAGGCGAACAAGGACTGGCCCGCCGCCGACGCGATCCGCGATGAACTCGCGGCGATGGGCGTCGCGATCAAGGACGGTCCCGACGGCACGACCTGGTCTCGGGTGGTCGAATGAGCGGCCGTCCGCCGGTCATCGGGCTCGCCGGCGGCATCGGGGCCGGCAAGTCGGCGGTCGCGGCGATCCTCGCCGACCTCGGCGCCGTGGTGAGCGATTCCGATGCCGACGCCCGGGCGGTGCTTGCCGAGTCGGACGTCATCGAGACGGTGCGGTCGTGGTGGGGCGGGGACGTCATCACACCCGACGGTGTCGTCGATCGGGCCGCGGTCGCACGGCGGGTCTTCATCGATCCGGCGGAGCGTGCGAGACTCGAGGCTCTGGTGCATCCGCGGATCCACGCACGCCGTCGCGCCCGCTTCGAGGCGGCACCAGCGTCGACACGGGCGTTCGTCATCGACGCGCCGCTGCTCTTCGAGGCCGGACTCGATTCCGAATGCGAGGCGGTGATCTTCATCGACGCCCCCCGCGAGGTCCGGCTCGCCCGCGTCGCCCGCGATCGCGGCTGGACCGAGGCGGAACTCGATCGCCGGGAGGCCGCCCAATGGCCGATCCAGCGCAAGCGAGAGCGGGCGACCGAGATCATCGAGAACACGCAGGACGACGACCCGACGCTCGCGACCCGGGTCGCTGCGACATTCGACCGACTCCTGAACCCCAGGTAGCAAAGAGCGCCCGACGCTCTACCCCTCGACTCTCCACACTCCCCATGACCATCGTCCACGCCCATCCCACGCACCAGGTCGGCGTGGTCGGCGTGGTCGGCATCGGCGGCCTCGGACACATGGCGGCCCGGGCGGGCAGGCTCGATCTTCTGGTCACCACCCAGAATGTCCCGATCGACCGTGTCAACGAGGCGTTCGAGAAGGTCGCCGCGAATCGCGTGCGATACCGGGCGGTCCTGGATCTTCACGGGTGAGCAGGCCGGGGTCCGGCTTGACCTGAGACGGCCGGGCGACCATGATCTCCGCATCGGTCTGCGGATTCCGCGGATCACTCCCTTTCCAAGCCCGCCCCAGACGATCGAGCCGACTCTCCGGCGACGTGGCGGGCTTTCCAGGACGTCCGTCACCCGCGCGATCGGGTGTCAGGACCGCCGGTCCCGCTCGGGACTCAGCCCCCCTCACACAGGTCGTTCCACGCATGGCCAGCAAGTCCCGTCGTCGTCGCCGCAGCAAGTCCGGCGGCAGTTCGTCCGCCAATGGTGCGAGCTCCACGTCCGTCACGCTGGCCCCCGGGTCCGTGCCGACCGACGAGCAGCTCGAGCAGGAGGCCGCCGAACTGGAGGCCGAACTGCAGAAGCGGTACGACCTCGCCAAGAAGAACGGGCTCGATCTCGCCCAGCTCCAGAAGATGAAGATGGACGAGCTGCTCAAGCTCGCCAAGAAGGAGAAGCTCGAGGACCCGGGGAACCTGCCGAAGCAGAAGCTGGTCTTCGAGATCCTCCGAAAGCGGGCCGAGAAGGCCGGCCTGATGATGGCCGAGGGCACGCTGGAAGTGATGCCCGAGGGCTTCGGCTTCCTCCGCAGCGCCGAGTACAGCTACCTGCCGTGCGCCGACGACGTCTACGTCAGCCCCAGCCAGATCCGCCGATTCGCCCTGCGTCGCGGGCAGGTCGTCAAGGGTCTCATCCGGCCGCCGAAGGAGGCCGAGACCTACTTCGCGCTGCTGCGGGTGGAGGAGGTCAACGGCAACGACCCGAAGGTCCTGCACACCCTGCCGACCTTCGAGAACCTCACGCCGCTTCACCCGAACAAGCGGATCCAGCTCGAGCTCCCCGACGAGCCGACCCGGCTCGAGCCGCGGATCATCGACATGGTCACGCCGCTCGGCTTCGGCCAGCGGGCGCTGGTCGTGGCTCCGCCTCGCACCGGCAAGACGGTCATCCTCCAGCAGGTGACCAACGCGATCGCGAAGAACCACCCCGATGTGCATGTCATCGTGCTGCTCATCGACGAGCGTCCCGAGGAAGTCACCGACTTCAAGCGGAACACGCCGGAGGGGGTCGAGGTCGTGGCGAGCACCTTCGACGAGGAGGCGTCGCGACACATCGCGGTCAGCGAGATCGTGATGGAGAAGGCCCGCCGCATGGTCGAGTTCGGCCAGCATGTCGTGATCCTGCTCGACTCGATCACCCGACTCGCCCGCGGCTACAACAACGCCATGACCGGTTCGGGCAAGATCGGCTCGGGCGGCGTGGACAACGCGGCCCTCATCAAGCCCAAGAAGTTCTTCGGGTCCGCCCGGAACATCGAGGACGGCGGCTCGCTCACCATCATCGCGACCGCGCTGGTCGACACCGGCAGCCGCGCCGACGAGGTGATCTTCGAGGAGTTCAAGGGCACCGGCAACGCCGAGCTCCATCTCGACCGCAAGCTCGTCGAGAAGCGGGTCTACCCCGCGATCGATGTCGCCGCCTCGGGCACTCGTCGCGAGGAGCTGCTCCTCGACGAGAAGGAGCACGAGCTCATCACCCGGCTCCGCAAGGTCGTCTCCGACATGAATGTGGTCGAGGCGATGGAGCTCCTCCGTTCCCGGGTCGCCAAGACCAAGAGCAACGCCGAGTTCCTGATGACGATGAACATGGGCTGAGCACTTCCCGCCTGGGGAGGGGCTCCCGCCCGGAACCGCGCGAGGACATCCGCCGGATCATCATTCCGATTCCCGCTCGATCAGCCGTCCTTGAAGAATCAGGCCCTCGGGCCGACCGAGATCTGGAGAGACGACGTGCAGCACAGCCCCCAGCGACGCGGCCTGACCCTGACCGAGATCATGGCGGTCATCGGCATCATCGTGGTCCTTCTGGCGATCCTGCTTCCCGGGCTGGCCACGGTCCGCCGCACGGGCGAGCAGGCCGCCAGCCAGAGCAACATCCGCCAGATCCACATGTACATGACGGGTTATTCGACGGACAACCGCGAGTTCATCGTGCCCTCGAGCTTCGACTACCGGGAGTCCAACTATCCGGGCAACGTCCGGGAGAACAGCCCGCGATCGGCCTCGCCCAACCTGGGGCCGGTCGAGGGGGGGACCTTTCCGGTGGGCGACTTCCAGCACGTCGGAAGCTGGGCGGACATCCTCTGGGACTACTCGGATCAGGGGGTGATCCTCGACGTCGTGGTGCCGGGGTCCTTCGACGAGCAATACAACTATCGCTACGACTCGCCCGATCGGTTCGTGTACGACTCCCTGCCCGGCTACGAGACCGTCTTCCGGAGCACCGCCGTGAACACCAGTGCGATGGGGGGCAACGCCGCGACGCCGTTCGGCACCGGGACGGTCGCCACCGAGAAGGGGCAGCCGGGATTCTTTGCCGCCAACGACTTCTTCCGGGTCGAGGCGGGCAGCAACACCTGGTACTCGACCGCCCAGATCCGGTTCCCGACGCGTTCCCTCTACCTGATCGACTCCTATGCCGGCGAGACGATCCAGCCGAGCCGCGAGGGCTTCGGGGATGTCGCTCAGGGGATCCCGAATCAGGTGGACTTCCGGTACATCGGTGACACCGCCCTGACCCTGACCATGGATGGCGGGATCCGGTCCGAGTCCCAGTTCCTCGACTACGAGGAGTTCGAGGACCGCGACTACCGGCTCCACGACCTCGATCGGCGGGACGGCGGGGAGCCCAACGGGGGCTGAACCCATTCCCGGGGGCGTCGGGGTGGGCTCGCCGGCGGACCCGGGCCCGCACGCTCCGGAGGCCGGGACCTGGCACCGGACGCGGGACCGATGGTCGGCCGACCGAGCAGTCGCCGGTGGCCCTTTCCACCGGGCTTCCCGAAAGCCGGCCGGGTCGCTTGCCTTCGCCGGGCGATTCGCTACACTCCCCGTTCTCCGCTCCATTCGGGGCGGTTTTTCTTCGGTCGCTTCCGGCTCGCCGGGGTGGCCGGGGACAGGGTTTGCCGGTCGGGAACCGGCGTCGCAGGATGCGAAACCCCTGAGAGAACACACGACAACGATCGGTCTCAACCCCGGTCGATCACAGCGTTCAGCGCCACCTTGCCACCGTAGCTCAGTGGTAGAGCACACCCTTGGTAAGGGTGAGGTCACGGGTTCAAGTCCCGTCGGTGGCTTCCGGGTCCTTCGGCTCCAATCGTTGGAGAGGACTCGTTTCACCCGCCTGGGACCATCCGACGTTGGATGGTGCAGGCAACCGGAGCACGGTCCGTCGGGATCACGCTCCGCTTCGTCGATTCGCCGATCGGTCCCTGACGCCGACGGCGGGAACTCGGAGAAGCCCGCAGATGGCTAAGGAAGTCTTCCAAAGGACGAAGCCGCACGTCAACGTCGGCACCATCGGCCACGTCGACCACGGCAAGACGACGCTCACCGCCGCGATCACCACCGTGCAGGCCGCCAAGGGCCTCGCGAAGGGTGTCGCCTACGACGAGGTTGCCAAGGCCTCCGAGTCGGAAGGTCGCCGCGACCCCACCAAGATCCTCACGATCGCCACCAGCCACGTCGAGTACGAGTCGCCCAACCGGCACTACGCTCACGTCGACTGCCCCGGTCACGCCGACTATGTGAAGAACATGATCACCGGTGCCGCCCAGATGGACGGCGCCATCCTGGTCGTGTCGGCCGCCGACGGTCCCATGCCCCAGACCCGCGAGCACATCCTGCTCGCCCGTCAGGTCGGCGTGCCCAAGATCGTCGTCTTCCTGAACAAGTGCGACCTCGTCGACGACGAGGAGCTCCTCGACCTCATCGAGCTCGAGGTTCGCGAACTGCTCAGCAAGTACGACTTCCCCGGTGACGACACCCCGGTCATCCGTGGTGCCGCCTTCCCGGCCCTCCAGAACCCGACCGACGAGTCGGCGAACGCCTGCATCGGCGAACTCCTCGAGCAGCTCGACACCTACATCGAGGAGCCCGAGCGGGAGACCGACAAGCCGTTCCTCATGTCGATCGAGGACGTCTTCTCGATCAAGGGCCGCGGTACGGTCGCCACCGGTCGTATCGAGCGTGGTGTCATCAAGGTCGGTGACGAGGCCGAGATCGTCGGTCTCGGTGCCGAGGACATGAGGACGACCATCACCGGCGTCGAGATGTTCCAGAAGACCCTCGACGAGGGTCAGGCCGGTGACAACGTCGGCTGCCTCCTCCGCGGTGTCGAGAAGAGCGACATCCAGCGTGGTCAGGTCCTCTGCAAGCCCGGCAGCATCAAGCCGCACATGAAGTTCCAGGGTCAGGTCTACGTCCTGACCAAGGAGGAGGGTGGCCGTCACACGCCGTTCTTCTCCGGCTACAAGCCCCAGTTCTACTTCCGCACGACCGACATCACCGGCAAGCTCACCCTTCTCGGCGGTGCCGAGATGTGCATGCCCGGCGACAACGTCGAGCTCGAGGTCGACCTCGAGGGCAAGGGCGTGGCGATGGAAGAGGGCGTGCGGTTCG
>JAUIHC010000601.1 GCA_030432455.1 Phycisphaerae bacterium
ATTCCATGACGGCTTTCGCCGTGCGTGGTACGTCTGCCGCGACGGGCGCGACGTGATGGTCTCGCTCTACTTCCACCGCACGCGTTTCCTCTCGAAGCCGGACACGCCCGTCGGTCGCAGCGCGCGAGCGATGCTGGAGAAGGTCCTCGGCCGGGACTTCGATCCCGCCGATTCCCGAGGCAACATGGCCGCGTTCATCCGACACGAGTTCGCGCATCCGCGCCAGTCGTTCCGCGCGAACTGGCGTGATCATGTGATGGGGTGGCTCGGCGGCGACCGACCGCGTTCCCATGTCCATTTCGTGAAGTACGAGTCGCTGCTCGAAGACGGGGTCGGCACGCTGGCCACCGCCATCGAGTGGGCCTGCGGCAGGCCCGCCTCCGACTGGGTCGTCGCCCAGACGGTCGAGAAGCACTCGATGGCCCGCCAGACCGGACGCACGCCCGGGGCGGAGGACCGCGGGAACTTCATCCGCAAGGGCGTCGCGGGAGACTGGGTCAACCACTTCTCGCCGGAGACTGCGGCCGAGTTCGACCGTCTCGCGGGCGATGCCCTGGTCGCGCTCGGATACGAGTCCGACCGCGGGTGGCTGGATCGGTACGACCTGAGCGGCACGACCTCCTGACCCGACAGCCGAATCGCGGCCCGCCCTGCGTCCTCGCGGACGCCCCGATGCCTGACTCCCCCGACTCCGCCTTCGGAACCCACCTCTGATGCACGACCCATCGCCGCGATCGCGCCCTCGCCGTTCACGCCTCCGACTCGGCGTTCTTCTCACGATCCTCGGCGTCGCCGCGACGGCGTGCAGTCGCGAGGATGCCTCGGCTCCGCCCGATGCCGATCCGGTCGCCTCGGAGCCGACGGCGGCCGAGATCGGTCCGGTGCAGGCGACCATCAACACCGGAAGCGGTTCGTTCCGCATCGAACTCCGTCCCGACGCGGCGCCGGTCGCCTGCGCGAACTTCATCAACCTCGTGCAGCGCGGCTTCTACGACGGACTGGAGTTCTACCGCCACTCCCGCGTCATCCGACAGGTCGGGAATCCGTGGAACGACGAGGAGACGCGGTGGAACTGCGGCTACCAGTTCATGCCGGAGTTCTCGCCCGACCTCCGCTTCGACCGGGGCGGCATGGTGGCCCTCACCCGGATCGTGGACGACCCGACCTCTCCCGTCCGTCCGAACGAGTTCTTCGTGACCACCAAGCCGCAGAGCGAGCGGTACACCTTCACCTATCCGATCTTCGCGGTGGTGGTGGAGGGTCAGGAGGTGGTGAACGCCATGCCGAAGGGCGATCGGATCGAGTCGATCGAGCTGACCGGCGATCCCGCCCCGCTGCTCGCGCCGTACGCGGACGCGATCGAGGTCTGGAACCAGGCGCTGGATCGGGCGGCCGATCCTCGTCGCACGACCCCTTGACGGTCAGTTGAATCCGACGCCCTTGGGCCAGGTGGCGGGCTTCTGCCGATCGACCAGCGAGACCAGCGTGTCGAGCTCCTGCAGTTCGCGGGTGACGATCGCGGCCCGATCGCGGCAGTCCGGATGCGACAGCAGGTCGTACCGGCGTTCCGGGTCGGAGAAGGTCACGAAGCCGACGAGATCGAGCATCGCGGAGACCGGCAGCTCCTCGTGCGAGGCGAGGCCGCGGACGAACTCGCCGACGCACAGCCGACTGAGTCTGGGGTTGGAGAGCAGCGAAC
>JAUIHC010000100.1 GCA_030432455.1 Phycisphaerae bacterium
CATGCGGCCCGACGGCACCTACGCCCTCCGCGACGCGAGCGGACTCGACGCGGAAGACCCGCGGCTCGAAGGCACCCACGCCACGCTCATGCGCCTCACCCGCGAGCGTGTCGAGGCGTAGGGCGGGACGGTGTCGTGGCGGCCGATGGCCGTCTCTTGCCCCCCGCCTCAGAACGCCTCGAGGCGGGGCATGGCGCTTCCGACGAGTCGGATGCGGCGGGCCTGGTCGCCTTCGATGTCGAGTTGGATGACATCGTTGGGTTCGACCGTCAGGTCCACGGTCGCGCGGTAGAGCCGGCGGCCCTGCTCGTACTCCAGCGTGAACGGTTCCACGAGGTTGCCCGCGGCGTCCGCGGTGCCGACCACGCCGTCGAGCAGTTCGACCGGGGCCTGGCCGTCCACCTGATACATCAGCCGTTCGGTGTCGCGTTCCCAGCGGATCGTGACGACCTCGCCGTTCTGGGTGCGGAACTCGATGAAGTCGCTGCGAATCCGCGTCACCCGCGGGTCGGCGGGGAAGGGGCCGAACTCGCTGCCGGTCCGAAGCAGCGTGAGCACGCGATGCATCACGATGCGGCCGATGGACTGGGTCGAGACCTCCTCGGTCGTGGACTGGTACGCGCGGAAACTCGCGTCGAGCGCCGCGAGGGTCGCGGTCAGGAGCGTGGCGGTGATCGCGAGCGCCATCAGCACCTCGACCAGATTGAAGCCGCGACGCCGTCGGGCGGCCGCTCGACGGTTCTTGAACGGACTGGTCGAGCGTCGGTTCGTGACCGGCATCGGCATCATGGCGCACCCTCTCGGTAGCTCGCCGCGACGGGCTCGGCGAGGATGGGCCACGGAATCCCGTCGGGCAGCACGATGTCGGGGTCGTACTCGAGCACGATCTCCCCGAAGCCCTCGAAGTCGGGCGACAGCGGGTCGGAGCCCTCGCCGTCGCCGTCGTCGGGGCCGAAGTAGCCGATCGTGGTGTTGAAGGCGTCGGCCTGCCCGTCGTAGAACAGCGGCCCTTCGCCGGAGATCGGTCGGAAGGTCATGAGCAGGGTGCCTCGGACATGTGCGGTGCCGCGGATGTCGAGGATGCCCGCGATGATCACGCCGCGGAGATCGACTCGGGCGGTCGCATCGAGATCGTCCTCGTCCACCTCGTTGGTGAACGAACCCACGTCCACCGACCAGCCGGGCAGCATGATGGAGCTCTTCTGAAGCTCGGTCAGCACGTCCGGCGGGATCGTGAGCAGCAGATCGTGGAGATCGTCGCCGTCGGGCTGGGCGAGCACCTCGGGATCGGCCGGGTCGCTGAAGAAGCGGGTGGCGCCGGTGATCTGGATCTTGTTGCGCCAGTGCGTGTATTCGCCGGGCGTGTCGCCCGCCAGCGATCCGAGGAACGTGCAGCCCTCGAACCGCAGGTTGTTGCTGAGCGGCTTCGAGTCCACGACCTCCCCGAGCTCGGGATGGCTGCTCGTCAGACCCTCGAAGCGGGTGCGGATGATGAACCCCGGCCCGGGGTCCGCGTCCTCCAGGGCACCGGCGTAGTTCCAGTTGACGTCCTGGCAGTCGGGGGTGGTGCGGACATAGGTGACGCCGATGAAGGTGCAGTCCTCGAAGAGGGCGTTGGTGCCCACCGGAATCTCGACGTCGCGGAAGGTGATGTTCCGGTAGATCGGGCGAAGGTACAGGTCGTACGGGTTCGAGCTTCCCAGCGGCGTGGTCTCGTGACCGGGATGATCCTCGTCGCCCGGCAGGATCGCCTCCCCGCCCGATGCGACGCCCGACGCCACCTGATCCTCGAACGCCTCTCCGTTGCTCGCCCGGTCCACGTAGTACGCCGCGGTGTCGGCGAACATCTCCGTGGTCACCAGTCGCAGCCGGTCCTCGTCGAGTCCGAAACTCATCGCGGGGACATCGGTGCCGGCCCGGATCGAGCCGCGGACCACGGTCCGCACGGGTGCTCCGTGTTCGGCCTCCCAGTCGCTGCGGGCGACCGCGAAGGCGAGTCGGCCCTGCACCTTGGCGTAGCGGTCCCACGAATCGAGGATGCCGTCCCGCCATCCGAGCAGGGTGTCGTCCGCATCGACGACGCCGTCGTCGTTGCGGTCCGCGTCGGCGTTGTCCACGAGATGGGCGAACTGGTCGTCCACGCCCTCGAACTCCACGGTGGCGCCGCCCGCAAGGTCGGCGTCGTAGACCACGCGGCCGTCGCCGTCGAGGTCGAAGGCATTGAGGAACAGGTCGAACTCGTCCACGAACTCGTCGCCGTCGAGATCCATGAAGGTCGGCTCGAGGCCCTGGCCTTCGACCGGATGGGCGGGCCGCAGTCGGCCGTCGTCATCGACATCGTTCATCGCGAGCAGCGCCTCGAAGGCGTCGAGCTCGGCGTCCAGGGCCGGGGTGAGCCACCGCATGTCGCTCCGCATGTCGAGCGGATCGCCGTTGCCGCCGTTGAGCTCGCCGTCGTTCTCGCCGAAGCGGGTGCCGAGGGGACCGACGATCAGGACGTTCTTGCCGATCATGATCCGATTCGGGCTCACGACCGCGTACTCGATCCGCTTGTCGAGGGCGACCACGATCGAGAGCGTGCGGCGCACCTCGCGATCGACCCCCTCGCTCACGATGCGGATGGCGGCCTCGCCGGGGATGGGCTCGTATCGAAGCCGGAACCACGGGGCGTTGGGGTCCGCCGACACTCGGATCGGCCGGACATCGAGGGCGCCGGAGCCGTCGTCGATCGCCGGGAGGGCGACATCCCCCGGCTCGATGGCTTCGGCGTGCTCGCCCGCGAGGTGCGCGTCGCGGACCGCTTCCGCCAGACTTCGGGCGGGACTGGCCGCGGTGTAGCCCTCGGGGGGGAGGACCTCGACCTTCCCGTCGGCGGTCGGGTTCCAGGTGCCGCGCCACAGGTCGTCGGCGAAGTCCGGATCGATCTCGCCCTTGCGAGCGACGAATCGCGATGCCTCCCGCTCGATGATCCAGGTGCCGTAGACCAGTCCGGTCTCCGCGGCGCTGGTGGCCCGGCTCACGCGGAGCGACACGTCGGCGGTGCGGAGATTTCCGGTCGCCACCACCGCCATCGCGGCGGCGAGCGATCCGAAGATCACGAGGAACATCATCGCCAGCACGCTCGCCACCCCGCGGGGGGCGGGGCGTCGTCGGTGCAGTCGGGCTCGGCGGATCGGTGTCATGACGGTGCTCCCGGCCTCCGAGATCGTGGCGATGCGGTCCTTGACGGTCATCGTGGCTGCACCCATTCGAGTCGCGTGACCTCCTCCGGCGCCAGATCCATCTCGCTCTGGTGCTGCACGATCACCCGCACGCGAAGCATCGCGCTGGTGCCGTCCGGAACGGTGGTGGAGAGATCGAACGGATCGATGCTCTCCACCTCGATCCGCTGGGTCCATCCGGGCATGTCGAGCAGGATGGTCCGCATCGCGGAGATCGGACCGTTGCCCAGATCGGCGGAGAAGATCGCCCCGTCGAGATCGTCCACATCGTCCCAGTCGTCGAGATCGACCTCGTTGGGCTCGGTTCCCCACCACTCCACGCCCGTGACCGGGTCGTGCCGGGGGAGGTTGATCGCGAGTTCGCGGATCTCGCCCGCGAGTCGCATCGCGATCGCGGACTGCTGCGCCCAGTCGTTCTGTCGATGGAACGTCTGCTGCGCGAAGACCATGGCCAGCACGCCGGTGCCGATGATGACCGTCGCGAGTGCCGCCTCGATCAGGGTGAAGCCGCGGCGGGTCGCGCCTCGGCGCGGTCGGGGATGTCGGATGTCGAATCGACGCATCGGGATCCTCCCTCCGCCTCCGGGGTTCCGCGATCAGTTCGTCACCAGGCTGCTCATCTTGAAGATGGGCAGGATGATGGCCATCGCGATGAAGCCGACCACCGAGCCCATGAGCACGATCATGAGCGGCTCGATCATGCTGGTGACGGCCTTGATCGCCTCGCGGAGAAGCCGGTGGTAGTAGTCCGAGACCTCGTCGAGGACCTCGCCGAGCTTTCCCGAGTCCTCGCCCGCGGCGATCATCTGGACGACGCTCCGGGGGAGGATCCGCGACCGCCCGAGGTGGGTCTGGATCTTCTTGCCCTCCCGCACCGACGAGTAGACGCCGCGCCACATCCGCTTGAACAGGCGGTTGCCGGAGATGTCGCCGGTGATCGCCAGGGTGTCCAGCATGGGGACGCCGGCGTTCAGCAGCTCGCCCATGGTGTGCAGCGATCGACTGATGTAGAGGGCTCGGAACATCCGGCTCGCCACCGGCATCGAGAGCTTCGAGCGGTCCCACCAGAATCCGCCCAGTTCGGTGCGGATGAAGAGCAGGAAGCCCGAGATCAGGGCCGCCGCCGCCATGAGCAGCACCCACCAGTAGACGATCATGAAGTCCGAGACCGCCATGAGGAACTTGGTGGGGGTGGGCAGGGCCTCCTCCTTGCCCTCGAAGACACCCGCGAATCGGGGGAGCACGAAGGTGAGCAGGAAGACCGTCACGCCGATCGCCATGGTGGCGATGATGCCGGGATAGATGCTCGCTCCCACGACCATCTTGCGGGTCTCGAGTTCCTGACGCAGGTACGCGGCGATGCGGTCGAGCATCCGCGCGAACGCACCGCTCAGCTCCGAGGCGCGGACCATGCTGATGTACAGCGGGCCGAAGAGCTTCGGGTGCTTCGCGATGGCCTCCGAGAACTGCTTGCCGCTCTCGATGTCGCCCTTGATCTCCGTCAGGATCGCCTTGAACCGGGCGTTGGTGGTCTGCTCCGCGATGCCGTCGAGGGCCTGGCGGATGCTGATCCCGGCGCGGATCATGACCGCGAGCTGGGTGGTGAAGTCGAGGATCTCCTTCTTGCCGGGTCCACTCGACCAGCTGAGCATCGAGGAGATGTTCCTCAGGGACTTCGTCGCCGTCGCGGGCGAGAGCTGGACGACATGGAGACCCTTCCCGCGCAGCATCGCCGCGGCGGTGGCGGCATCGGCGGCGGCGAGGGCGCCCTCGACCATCGCCTGTCCGTTTCGAGCCTGATAGCGGTACTGCGGCATGCGTGCGTTCCTTCCCGCTTCAGGCGGCGAGCATCCGTTCGAGCTTCTCGGGGTGCGACGACTGGGCGATCGCGTCCTCGCGGCTGATCATGCCGTTGAGGAAGAGTTCGGCGATCGCGTTGTCGAGGCTGATCATGCCGAGGCGGCGGTTGGTCTCGATCACGTTCGGAATCTCGAATGTCCGGGCCTCGCGGATGATGTTCCGCACCGCGGGGGTGCAGAGCATGATCTCGATGGCGGGAACCATGCCGGGGCGGTCGATCCGGCTGAAGAGCGTCTGGCTGACCACCGCCTGCAGCGTGTTGGCGAGCATCGAGCGGATCTGGTTCTGCTGACCCGCGGGGTACATGTCGATGATCCGCTCGACGGTCTGCGAGGCATCCACGGTGTGCAGCGTGGAGAGCACGAGGTGCCCGGTCTCGGCCGCACTGATCGCGAGTTGCGTGGTCTCGAGGTCGCGCATCTCGCCGACCAGGATGATGTCGGGGTCCTGACGCAGGGCGTGCTTGAGACCGCTGGAGAAGCTCGGCATGTCGGCGCCGAGTTCACGCTGCTCGATGAGCGACTTGTCGCTCTCGAAGACGTACTCGACGGGATCCTCGAGCGTGAGGATGTGCTTGCGGTACCGCTCGTTCATCGCCTGGATCATGGCGGCGAGCGTGGTGGACTTGCCCGAGCCGGTGTCACCGGTCACCAGAACCAGTCCGCGGGGCAGATAGGTCAGCCGCGAGATGACCTCGGGCAGGTTGAGATCGGCCAGCGGCGGAACATGGGTCTTGATGCCGCGGAGCGCCATCGCGACCACGCCCTTCTGCATGTGGGCGTTCACGCGATACCGCTGGAGACCGGCGACCTCGTAGGAGAAGTCGAGATCCAGGTGCTGGTCGAAGGTCGCCAGCTGGGCGGGGCTGACCATCTGCTCGAGGGCGCGGCGGAGGCCGTCCGGCGTCAGGGCGGGACACTCCATCGGGGTCATCACGGTGTGCACCCGCATCATCGGCGGATGGCCGGCGACGAGGTGGATGTCGGAGGCGTCCTGTTCGAACGCCTGGCGAAGGATGTCGTTGAGGTGCATCGGCCGCGCTCCAGTCCGAGGTCCGAAGCGGATCCCCGGTACCGGGATCATCGGATCCCGGCGGGCGCGGATTGACTGGAACCCCGCCGATCAGGCCGAGTCGGCGGCAGCGTCCCCGGCAGGATCGGTGGGCGCGGGTTCGGGTTGGGGGGATCGCTCCAATCGGAACGTCCCAGAACCCGAGAACGGCTCCGAGGGACGGCGGATGCCGGCGTCGAAGAGGATCCGGCCCAGCAGGCCGGGGGCCTGGTATCGCAGACCGCCGTCGATCGACCACGCGATGTCGGTGGCGAGTTCGACGCGGGTCGCGGTGTCGGGGGGCAGGGGCATGGAGGCCGGGATCGTCACCCGCTTCACGGTGCCGGGGGGCAGCGTGAGGAACGCCGCCCAGCGGCCTTCGAACCGGCCGATGCCATCGACCTCGAAGGCGTAGTCGAATCGCTCCAGCGGGATGTCCTTCGATCCGGTGTTCTCGAGGTCGATGTCCACGAGGAAGCCCGCGGCGTCGGCCGCCCCCTCGGCTCCGGCGACCACGACCGGTCGGGCGGCCACCGGCCGGATCCGCGGTGCGGCGCCGCATCCGGCCATGCCGAGGGCGAGCGCCAGGCACGCGAGGAATCCCTGCATTCGAACGACGAGATCGGGCATTGGCGTACTGTACCGGCGTCCCCGTCGTGTTCCCGACCGGTGCTCGTGGTGCTTCCGAACGGCCGGGGTCCGCGAGACGTTTCGAGGCAAGGCCCGTGATCGACGACCACCCCGATCGCCGTCGGGATCTCATCCGGCGACTCGCATCCGTTCGATGGCTCCTGGCGCCCGTGGTGGCGGTGACGGTGCGGATCGCCGCCGGACAGGTGCCCGACACCGCGCCCGTGGCCCTCGACGACTCCCCGGTCGCCGACCGGCTGCTCGCCGAGATCGACGCGCAGGCGGGGGACAATCCCCGCCGCGCCGCCGATCTGCTGGCCGATCTCCTCGACGAGTACGCCGACCGCGTGGTTCCGGTCGCAGGGCGGCCCGATGTCTTCCGGGCGGTCCGGTCCGCGGCGCTGGAAGTCCTCACGCGGGATCCAGGCGTGCGGGCGGCGTGGCAGGACCGCAGCGACGCCGAGGCCGCGGAGCTGCTGGAGACGGCGGGGGCGGCGGTGACGCTGGATCGTCGGCCGATGACGGCCGCCGGTCTGGAGGCCGCGCTTCGGCGGGCGCAGCGATCGATCGAGACGGGTTCGCCGGGAGCGGGCCTGCGACTGCTCGAATCCATCGAGTCGTGGCCGGGAGCGACCTCGCCGCCATCGACCCGTCGGCGGGAGGTGCTTGCGGCGACCGCGTGGATCGCGATCGCGCGGGCGGAGGAGACCTCGTTCTCCCGCGATCGCCGCGACGAGGCGATCGCCGCGGTGCGACGACGGGACCCCGTCGTCGCGGACCGTCTCTCGGCCTGGGCGGAGGCGGGCGATGCGGACGCGGCGGACCCGGTGGACGCCGTCGATCCGGCGGATCGCGAGTGGACGGTGCTCTGGGAGGCACCGCTGGAGGAATCGCTGCATCGTCGTCGGACCGTCGATCCGACCACCGGACGCGTCCTGCACTCCAACCCCGAGGCGGTGCAGCGGTCCGGGATGTTCCTGACCTCGGTTCCGGTGGTCGTGGACGATCTGGTGATCGTGAACGAGGGACATCTGCTGGAGGGAGTCGATCGGTACACCGGCCGACTGCGGTGGTATCGCGACCTCGGCTCGCGGCAGATGTTCGGGGGATCCGGACGGCCCGGCGATCTCGGGGAGATCGTGGTGGACGACGGCGACGCCTGCACGATCCTCGGGCACGCCTTCGGCGATCGCCGCGGCGACGAGCGGACCATTCTCCGATTCGACCCGGCCACCGGTCGGGAACGCTGGTCGGTGAGACCCGATCGGATCCCCGACCAGCCGCTGCTCGAGGACGCCCAGCCGACCGGGGCGCCGCTCATCCTCGGGGATCTCGTGGCGGTGCCGCTGCGAAAGGTGACGCCGCAGCTGGAGACCATCGATCTGGTGCTGGCCCTCGATCGCACCGATGGCGCGGTCCGCTGGGTCCGTTCGATCGCATCCAGCGGCAGCATGCGGACCAGCGCCGCGCGACCGGTCTCGCGGCTCGCCGAGATCGACGGCGATGTGCTGATCGCCTCGGCCGCGGGCGCGACGGCGCGACTCGACGGACGAACCGGGTCGGTGGTCTGGATGAGGCGTGAGGACGTGCCGCTCCGCGGTCTCAGCCGACTCGTCGAGGCGTGGCAGATCGCCGCTCCGGTCGTGCTCGACCGGGGCGTGGCGACGCTCGACGCCTCGCGAACGCACTGGCAGCTGCTCGATCCCGAGACTGGTGAGCTGCTCGATCGCCATCCGATCGGAGTCGGGACGGTCGCGGGGGATGCCGCCTGGCTCGAGGTCGTGCCCGGCGTTCTTCCGGACGGCCGCGATCTGCTGCTGCTGATCGGTTCCGACGTCGTGGCGATCGATCCATCCTCGCCCGAGACGCCGGTCTGGTCGTTGCAGTCGGCCGCCCGGGAGGCGGGCGTGGCACTCGGCCCCGTGGACGCCCGCGGCGTCCGCGGGCGGGTGGTCGCGAATGGGCGGTCGGTGCTCGTGCCGGTCGTGGACGCGGTGCTGTCGATCGATCCCTCGACCGGGCGGGCCTCCCGACTCTTCGAGATCGACGGTCCGGTGAATCCCGTGCTCGCCGACGATGCGATCCATGTGGTCGGCGCAGAGTCGCTGGCGACGGTGATGCCGGTCCTGGACGCGGTGGCCACGCTGGAGCGACGGATCCGCGAGTCGCCCGACGCGGTGCCGCAGGCGATGGCGCTGCTGGAGCTGGCCGCCCGCATCGGACGGCCGGATCTGCAGCGGCTCGCGGCCCGCGCGGCCGTGGACGGTCTCGCCGGTCCCGATGGCGA
>JAUIHC010000602.1 GCA_030432455.1 Phycisphaerae bacterium
CGTACGCGCCCTCGACCTCGCGAAGCGCCGCCTGCACGGCCTTCTCGAGATCACCGTGGTAGAGCTCGCCGATGAGATGCGCGAGCACCTCGGTGTCGGTCTCGCTGGTGAAGACGTGCCCCTTCTCCGTGAGCCAGGTCCGAAGCGACTGGTAGTTCTCGATGATGCCGTTGTGGATGATCGCGATGCCGTGACCACGGGCGGCATCGTCGCGGTGCGGGTGGGCGTTGGCTTCGGTGACGCCGCCGTGCGTGGCCCAGCGGGTGTGGGCGATGCCGATCGAGCCGGTCAGTCCGCCCGCCGAGCCGATCGCCTCCTCGAGCACCCGGACGCGACCGACGCTGCGGACCACGTCGATCGAGCCGTCACCGCCCTGCACCGCGACGCCCGCGGAGTCGTAGCCGCGGTATTCGAGTCGCTTGAGTCCCTCGATGAGGATCGGGGTCGCGTCCCGATGTCCGATGTAGGCGACGATTCCGCACATGCGTGGTGGTTCCCGTCCGTGACGATGGCCCCGGGACCGAGTCCCAAGCGGCCGCTCGAAGGCGATTCTTCGCAGCGAATCCCCGACAGACCATCGACCGGATCCGGGTTCGGATCGAGTCTGGGTCCGGAAAGTCGGCTCATCGTGACCGTCGCCCCCGTACGATCCCACCCGTGCACGATCTCTGGGAAGACGGACGTGATGTGCGGCGGAAGGCGGCGGAGCCGCTCGCGCATCGGCTGCGCCCCGCGAGCCTCGACGAGGTGCTCGGCCAGGATCACCTGCTCGGGCCCGAGGGCGTCCTTCGGCGGATGGTCGATGCGGGGGTGGTCGGCTCGATCCTGCTCCACGGCCCGCCCGGAACCGGCAAGACGACCCTGGCTCTGCTGGTCGCCCAGGCCCTCGAGGCCCACCTCGAACGCGAGAACGCCGCCCAGGTCGGGGTGCCCCGCATCCGCGAGATCCTGGCGGCCGCCGATCGGCGGCTCGGCGACTCCGGGCGTCGGACGATCCTCTTCCTCGACGAGATCCACCGCTTCAGCCGGAGCCAGCAGGACGTCCTGCTCGGAGATGTCGAACGGGGCGGCATCGCGCTGGTCGGCGCCACCACCGAGAACCCGTGGTACGCGGTGAACGCCGCGCTCACGAGTCGCTCGACGGTGCTGGAGGTGCGTTCCCTCGACGAGGACGACGTCGTCGCCCTGCTGCATCGGGCCGTCACCGATCCCCGCGGACTCGGCGATCTGGCGATCGAGATCGACGAGGATGCGGCCCGGCATCTCGCCGCGATCAGCGAAGGCGACGCCCGGCGGGCCCTCACCGCCCTCGAAGTTGCGGCCCGGAGTCTTCGGCCCGGCCGCCGGGACGATCCCGCGGCGACCCCGGTCCGCATCGATCTCGGGGTCGCCGCGAGTTCGATCGGCAGTCGTCCGGTCGTCCATGACCGGTCCGGCGACGGCCACTACGACACGATCAGCGCGTTCATCAAGTCGATGCGGGGGTCCGATCCCGACGCCGCCGTCTACTGGCTCGCCAAGATGCTCCATGCGGGCGAGGATCCGCGGTTCATCGCCCGCCGCATCGCGATTCTGGCGAGCGAGGACATCGGTCAGGCCGATCCGACCGCGATCCAGGTCGCGAGCGCCGCGTGGACTCTCGTCGAGAAGATCGGGATGCCGGAAGCCCAGCTCACGCTCGCGCAGGCCGCGAT
>JAUIHC010000101.1 GCA_030432455.1 Phycisphaerae bacterium
GATGAACCCGAGGTCCGGACGAAACGGCGTCCGGGGCCGTCGGGAATCGCGAGGTTCGCTCGAAGGTGTTTCGAACGGCATCGAGTGGCGCCAGGACCAACGGTGCACGTTGCGCCGCGTCCCTCCCGTAGCTTCGCGTCATGCTATCCGACTCGACGACCGACCGGGCCCGATGTCGTCGAGAACCCGCGAGGTTTCGGGGGCGATTCCCGTTCGCGTGATGGACACGAGCGGCCCGATGTCGGGCAGCACCGCGGCCTGGGACGCGACGAGCGTTCCGGCGGACCTCCGCCACGGCGGCATCGTGAACGGTGCCGACATCGGGCTTCTGCTCGGCGAATGGATCGACTGATCGGATCGGCGTGAGTCCATCGGCTCCCGATCGATTCGGTGAACCCTGACGACGACTGGCCGGCACACGGCGGCCTGGCCGATATTCGATGGAATCGCCGTCGACAAATCGCTATTCTCAACCGATTCACCCGAGTCCGACGCACGAAGGCTCCCCGGTCCCGTCCCCCCGATGCCCACGCCTGGCCGCATCCTGACCCGCTGGATCATCGCGATGCTCGCGATGGTCGTGGCCGCGGACCTCGTTGCCGCCAGCATCGCCCGGGCCCACAACCAGGGTGAGTCCGTCCGGTTCGTCGGGGGCGAGGTCGAAGACGATCTCGAACTCACCGAGCTTGGTGAGGACGGTGGAGGCGACGCCGTCGGGGGCGAGCGGGTGGCGGCGGTCTTCGCTGGTGACGTTCGCATCAAGGTCGGCGGGCTCGATGTCGTGTCGATCGAGCGATTCCGGGCACTGACCGCGACCCGCGGTCCACCAGCGCCGCGCGGCTGAGCCTCCGGCTCGGGCCGTGACGGGTGGCGATCGATCGCCCCCTCCGCATCCCCATCGACAACCCCTCGACGCCGCCCGATGTGCGGCGACTCGGCGTCCTTCCCTGTGGCGGGGCAGTCGCGATCGAGGCGTCCGGAACCGCTCGATTTCCACCCGGAATCCCCATGATCACCGCCGTTGCTCGCGGTGCGACTTTCGATGTGCTCTCGTCCGACAAGGTCGAGTCGATCCGTCGCGCCGTCCATGACGCCGCCCGCCTGCTGCCCGGCCAGGGCCCGCTGGAGGCGTTCGTCCATCACAACACGCTGCACGCGATCGAGGAGCTGCCGTTTCACGAGGCGGTCATCGAGGGCGCGGCGCTGTTTGGCTGTCGGCCCTACATGCCGGAGGCGTGGTATCACGACCATCGACGACTCGGCCGGATCGATGTCCAGGAGATCCGTGCGGCCCTCGTCCGCGAGCTCGGTGACGATGCCTCGCGCCCGGTGGCCGGATTCGGCACCGTTCTCGACCTCCGGGCGGCGATGCTGTCCGACGAGATCCGGCTCGGAAGCGATGCCGAGATCCTCTGGAGCCTCCGGAACGAGGACGAGGGCCACGTCGGTGACGCCATGCTCTGGGACGTCTGTTGGCGAGCGGTCTCGCGGGTACCCGCGCCGACGGTCGAGCGTCGTCTTCGTCACCGGCATCGCGCCGCGGTCGCGACGAGCTGCGGCGTCGATCCCGACGACGTGGTGAACGACTTTCTCATTCCGTTTCTCGCGTCGTTCCTCGATCAGGGAATGGCGAGGGTGTCACTCCCGGAGCGTGATCGAGGGCTGTTCGCGGCGTTCGTGCATCTGCATCGCGGGCGGCGTCCCTCGGCCGCCGCTTTCGCGACGCTGCCCATGGAGATCGAACGGATCGAGCGCATCGGTCTCTCGCCCGAACTGCTGATCGAGGAGGGACTGGCGGCGTTCGGCGTGCCCGCCGCGGAACGCGACCGGTACGTCGCCGATACCCTACTCTCCCTTCGCGGCTGGGCCGGCATGCTCGAATGCGCTGAGCAGGGGCACGGTCCCTTCGACTGGACACCGCCGGAAGGAACGCTGGTCGAGTATCTCGCGATCCGGCTCCTGCTCGACCGCATCGCGGCCGTCCATCTCCGGACGGTGGCCGGGTTCGAGGGCGTGCTGGTCGGCCTCGCCGATGGCGGCGAGGTCCGGTCCTCCAGCATCGTCCGGGCGTTCACGGTCTGGCAGGTCGCTCGGCGGCTCGGGCTCTCTGCCCGCCGACTCGGTGCCGCCTCCGACGCGGACCTGACGGCTCTGGTTCGCGAGGTGGAGGCTTTCCCGTCCACGGCGCGATGTCGGGTCTTGCACGAGGCATACGAGGCCTGTTTCCAGCAGGGCATCCTCGCTGCGGTCGGCGCCCACTCGCCGGCCCGCACGGCGGCGAGCACCCACGACGGTCGTCGCGCCTCGCTGCAGATCGTCTGCTGCATCGACGAGCGGGAGGAGTCGTTCCGCCGTCACATCGAGGAACTCGCCCCGGATGCAGAAACGCTCGGATTCGCGGGGTTCTTCGGCGTCGCGATGAACTACCGCGGGGCCGGCGAGGCGCACTATCGCGCTCTCTGTCCGGTGACCGTGCAGCCGAAGCACGAGGTGGTCGAGGAGCCGCTGTTCGCCTTCGAGAACGCGAGCCGCCTGCAGGCCGAGTTCGTCGGTCGCGCCGGCGCCGCGGCGCTTCGGATGCATCACGGCAGTCGGTCGCTCGTCGGCGGGGCGATGTCCGGTCTCCTCGGCCTGCTCGCCACGGTGCCGCTGGTCTGCCGGGTGCTCATGCCCCGCACCGCGGCCCGGATCGCGGGATCGATCGGTCGGGTGCTTCAGCCGCCGCTGACCACGCTGCATCTGGAACGCGAGGGCGACGAGCCCGGTCCGTCGGGCCTGGTCGCGGGCTTCACACCGGACGAGATGGCGGGAATCGTCGAGCAGGTGCTCACGCTCATGGGCCTCCGCCGCGGGTTCGCCCGGATCGTGATCATGGTCGGTCACGGGTCGTCGAGCATGAACAACCCGCACGAGGCGGCGCACGACTGCGGCGCCTGCAGCGGCGGACGCGGCGGACCGAACGCGCGGGCCTTTGCGGCGATGGCGAACAACCCGCGGGTGCGGGCTCGGCTCGCATCCCGTGGGCTCGACATCCCCGCCGACACGATCTTCGTCGGGGCGTATCACAACACCTCCGACGAGGACGTCGTCTACTACGACCTCGACCGCATTCCGAGGTCGCATCGGGACGAGTTCGTTCGGGCTCGCGGCATTGTGGACGAGGCACGACGACGGAACGCGCACGAGCGGTGTCGACGCTTCGACTCCGCGCCCGCCCGGGCGACCGACCGGGCGGCCCTCTGGCACGTCGAGGCCCGGGCCGAGGATCTCTCGCAGGTTCGCCCCGAGTACGGACATGCGACGAACGCCATCTGTCTCGTCGGGCGCCGATCGTGGAGCCGCGGGCTCTTCCTCGACCGTCGTGCGTTCCTGGCCTCCTACGACCCGGCCGTGGATGACGACGATCGAAGTGTGCTCGCTGGTCTGCTCAGCGCCGTCATCCCCGTCTGCGCGGGCATCAGCCTCGAGTATTTCTTCTCGTTTGTCGATCCGGCCGGCTACGGGTGCGGCACGAAGCTGCCGCACAACATCTGCGGCCTGCTCGGGGTCATGGATGGCGCCCGCAGCGACCTGCGGACCGGTCTGCCTTGGCAGATGGTCGAGATCCACGAGCCGGTCCGCCTGCTCGCGATCGTCGAGTGCGACCCGGACTCCCTGACCCGGGTCGTGCACGGCAACCCGATCATCCGTCGCATCGTGGCGGGGGAGTGGCTGCGGATGGCGACCATCGATCCGACGACCGGACGCACCACGCTCTGGCGGGGTGGCGGCTTCGAGGCGGTGGATCCGGTCGAGATCGATCTTCCTCGCGTCCCCGAGTCACGCGCTTGGTACGCGGGGCGACGCGGCCATCTCACTCCGGCGATCGTCGATCCGAACGCCGCGTCCGCGTGGACCGGAGGTGCCCGATGACGTTCGACACGGCTCTTCGCCAGGCCGCGGTGCTCCCGCTGGCGGCGCCCCTCGCGCTGGTGGCGTTGCTCGGCGTGCCGCTGCTCCTTCGATTTCGACCGCCCGAGGCGGTCGTGCTCCGTCTCACGCATCTCGTGGTGATGGTCGCCGGGCTTGGTGCGGTCGCGGGCACGACGCTTGCGGTCCGGGCCGAGCATCCATCGGTGACCATCGGCGTCGCGGATCTGCTTCGCGTGCCGGGCGGCGGATTCGAACTGTCGCTGACGCTCCTCTACGACCGGCTCTCGATTCCGTTCCTGTTCCTGACCGTACTGCTCGTTGGCGTCATCGGTGCATTCGCCGGTCGCTATCTGCATCGAGAGCCCGGCTTCCACCGGTTCTTCCTGCTCTACGCTCTCTTTCTCCTCGGCATGGCGACCGCCGCCCTCGCGGCGACGATCGAGACGCTGTTCGTCGGCTGGGAGTTGGTGGGACTGTCCTCGACGCTGCTGGTCGGCTTCTTTCAGGAACGGCGACGTCCGGTCGATAGCACGCAGCGGATCTGGTGCGTCTATCGAACCTCGGACGCCGCGTTCCTGCTTGCGGTGCTCGTGTTCCATCACGTCGCCCCGCACGAGGCGCTGCACGCGGCGCTCGGTGATCCGACGTGGCCAGACGCCGCGCTGCGGCTGGCCGACGGTCCCGCGATCCTCGTCGGCGGTCTCGTGCTGATCGCGGTGATGGGGAAGTCGGCGCTTCTGCCCTTCTCGGGTTGGCTCCCGCGAGCCATGGAGGGGCCGACGCCGTCGAGCGCTGTCTTCTACGGCGCCCTGTCGGTGCACCTCGGCGTGTATCTGCTGCTCCGCATGCAGCCGAGCCTCGCGGGCAGCGTGCCGTTCACGGTCGCGACCGTCTCGATCGGGCTGCTCACCGCAGCGTACGGCGCGACCGCCTCCCGCACGCAGGCAGACATCAAAGGCGCGCTCGCATACGCGTCGGTCTCGCAGGTCGGACTCATCACCGCGGAGATCGGTCTCGGGCTGCATTGGCTGGCGCTGGTGCACATCTGCGGACATGCGGTCCTGCGATCCCTCCAGCTTCTTCGTGCGCCGTCGCTGTTGCACGACTACCACCGGCTCGGCAACGCGGTGTCGATGCGGTCACGGCACCATGATCACCACGGGGTGACGCCTGGATCGAGCATGTCGATCGGTCTCTATCGCATCGCCTTCGACCGCGATCTTCCCGGCGCGATCATGGACCGGATCGTGATCGCGCCGATCGGTCGCGGGCTCCGGAGCATCGATCGACTCGAAGGTCGCCTGCTCGGCGGCGACGCAGCCGAGACGCCGTCCGACTCGCCGATCGCGGCGGTACCCGTGCCCGACCCGGTTGGGACCCGTTCGGAGGAGAAGCACGATGTCGCCTGAGTTCGTCCTGGCCTGTCTGGTGGTCGGCGTGCCGCTCGGGGCCGGGTCGCTCGGCGCCACGGCACCGAAGAGCGCGGCGGCCCGATGGTCGTTTCCCGCGTCGGCGGTGACGGCGATTCTCGCCCTCGGCCTGCTGGTCCGATTCCTGGTCACGACGCCCGGGACCGGCGAGGATGCCATCACGCTCTGGCGACCGCTCGCGACGCCCGAGGCGTGGAACGTCGCGATCGCCGCCGCGATGTCCGTGGCGACCCTCGCCGCCGCACTGGCGGCGAGGGCGCGGTTGGAATCGACGCACGACGGGCCTGCGATGCTGCTGGTGCTCGGTTCGTCGATCGGCCTGCTGTTCGCGGGGGGGAGCGCCTGGTTCGCGATCCTCGTCGGCATGTCGTACCTCGGCCCGGCCTTCTCGCTCCGCGGTGCGGGGCGACCGATCTGGCCGGCGGTTATCGAGGGCGGACTCGTGACTGGTCTCGTGTTCGCCTCGCTCGGCGCCCGGTCGGGCCTGCCGCTGGTGTTCGCGGGACTCGTGCGAAGCGGGGCCCTGCCCTTCCATCTTTCGTCCGCGCACCTGCAGGGGAGTGGTGGCGGCTCGTTCGCGATCTCGGCGTTCTCGGTGCTTCTCGGCCCGGTGCTCGTCCTCCGCGGGATGGCGTCGGGGCTTCCCGAGTCCGGGGTCGCGGTGGCGGGCGCATGGGCGATCGGATCCACGGCGCTGGCAGCGTTGCTGCTGCTCGTTCGCGGTGACGCACGCCGCGCGATCGCCACGCTCACCACGTGGTTCGCCTGCCTCGTCGATGTCGCGATCCTCGACGGCGGCGTCCTCGGTCGCACCGCCGCCGTGCTGCTGCTCATCGCGGGAGTCCTCGGGCTCGTCGGGGGCGGCATCGCGATCGGGGCCGCCGAGGCACGAGTCGGTCGACTGTCGCTCGCACGGCATCACGGGCTGCACGAGCACATGCCGCTGATCGCAACGCTGTTCCTGATCTCCGGTCTGGCCCTGATCGGCTTCCCGGGACTCGCAGGATTCTCCGGCGTCGAACTCCTCGTCGAGTCGTCGCTCGCCGCCGGGCCCGCGGCTGCGGTCGCGGTCGTCGTCTCGCTGGCCCTCGCCGGGGTCGGCATTCTCCGGATCCACCTTCGCACCTTCACCGGGGCTCGACACGAGACCGGAATCGACATCGCCGGGCGACCCCGCGAGCATCTCGCCACGCTGATACTCGTCGCCTCGCTGCTGGCCGTCGGTCTCATTCCGCAGTTCCTGCTCGAGGCCGTCCATGCATCCGTCGCCGACCCCACCGTTTCGGCCGGGGCCGAGGGGGCCATCGAACCGACTTCCGTCCAGAACATCCTCGTGATGGAGACGCCATGAGCCACCACGCCATTGAATCCGACACGCAGGCCCCGAAGGGCACGCCCGCTGCCTTCGTGCGGCATTGCTCGTCCGACCTTCGATCGGGGTTTCTCGTCTTCCTGATCGCGCTGCCACTCTGCCTCGGCATCTCGATCGCGTCCGGCTATCCGCCGATCGCGGGCATCTTCACCGCGATCATCGGCGGCGTCGTCGGCAGTCTCGTCTCGAACTCCGAGATGACGATCAAGGGGCCGGCCGCCGGGCTCATCGTGATCGCGGTCGGCTGCATCCAGGACTTCGGCGGGGACGGCGTGCTCGGCGGGTTCACCGGCGCCGACCTCTCGGCCTATCAGGCGGCGCTCGCTGTGGGCCTGGTGGCCGCGGGCCTGCAGATCGCGTTCGCCCTCTTCCGCGGCGGCATGCTCGCCGACTTCTTCCCGCTCTCCGCAGTGCACGGCATGCTGGCGGCGATCGGCGTCATCATCATCCTCAAGCAGTTCCCGGTCACGCTGGGCGTCTCGATCGGCGGTGAACCGCTCGAACTCCTGAAGGAGATGCCGAAGGCAGTGCTGGAGGCGAATCCGGAGATCGCCGCCATCGGCGTGGTGAGTCTCCTGGTCATGTTTCTCTGGCCGGCGGTCGGAAGACGAATCAAGCCGCTCGCGGCGTTGCCCTCGCCGCTCGTTGTGCTGGCGGCGGCGATTCCGATGGGACTCGCGTTCGACCTGAACCACCCGCACGCCTATGTCTTCGCGGGCCACCAGCACGAGGTCGGTCCGAACTTCCTGGTGTCGATGCCCGAGCGCATCCTCGGCATGTTCGACGACGTGACCGGTCCCGACTTCGGCGCCCTCGCGCAGGCGAAGGCGTGGAAGTGGATCTTCATGTTCTTCATGATCGGCACGCTGGAGTCGGTGCTCAGCGCGAAGGCGGTGGACCTGCTCGATCCGTATCGCCGTCGCACCGACCTTGATCGCGACATGCTCGCGGTCGGCCTCGGCAACGCCGCGTCGGCCATGGTCGGTGGACTCCCGATGATCTCAGAGATCGTCCGCAGCCGGGCGAACATCGACAACGGCGCGAAGACCCGCTGGGCGAACCTCTGGCACGGCTTCTTCCTGCTCGTGTGCGTCGCGCTCATCCCAATGCTGCTGCATCGCATCCCGCTGGCGGCCCTCGCCGCGATGCTGGTCTTCACCGGCTACTGACTGGCGCATCCGCGCGAGTTTCTCCACACCTTCCGCATCGGCCCCGAGCAGCTCGTCATCTTCGCGACCACGCTGGTCGCGGTGCTGGCGACGGACCTCCTCATCGGTGTCGGCATCGGCATCGGCGTCAAGCTGCTCTTCCATCTTGGCAATGGCGTGCCGCTCGGATCGCTGTTCAAGCCGTACCTCGACGTCGAGGTGACGGGCGAGGGCACTTGTCTCGTCCGCGCTCGACAGTCGGCGGTCTTCAGCAACTGGATCCCGTTCCGTCGTCGCCTCGTGGATCTGGCGGGTGTGCATCGGCAGGAAGTCGTGCTCGACCTCTCCGGGACCCGGTTTGTGGATCACAGCACGATGGAGAAGCTCCATGAACTCGAGTCGGAGATCGAGTCCGACGGCGGACATCTCCGCGTCATCGGTCTCGAAGGGCATCGCCCGCTCTCGGAGCACGAGCATGCGGCCCGCAAGGCGCTCGCGGCCCCGTACGCGCGGGTGGAGATCGTGGGGCCGACGTCCGTCGTCCGGTCGGTCGAGGAGTCGCTTCGCGATCGGCCGGTGAATGCGGTATTGAGAACCGGACGCGACGACGAGCCGACCGGGCGCATCGAGTTCATCTGTGCGTACGGACGAGTCGCCGAGTTGGAGGCGGAGTTCGCGGCGGCGATCCGGGAGTTCGAAGGCTCGGTGATGCTCGTCACCGACGTGCGGCGTGTGTTCGCGGCAGGCGATTCCGCGTCCGCCTGATCCATCGATCCATCGGAAGATCGCCGGTATCCACAGCCGGCGAGTCCGCCGCCCGGAGCGCGTGCTCCGGGGGGGTGTCGCGCGCGATCCGGCGACGCTCATTGGGGCCGGGTTCTGATGGCGGGGCAGCTCCTCGACGGCGAGGATCCTCTCGTTCAACACGCCCCCCCGCACGACGCGGGATCGAAAGGAGCAGGCCATGATTGAGAAGAAGCACCAGTCCGGCACCGCCGGCAAGTTCGAAACCGAGAAGAACCCGGCCGAGAAGAAGCCGTCCGGCAAGCAGCCGCCTCACACGCCCGCGGGCGAGTCGAAGTCCGAGAAGCAGCCGATCTCGGGCATGGAGAAGAAGCCGGCGGGCAGGCAGCCCGC
>JAUIHC010000603.1 GCA_030432455.1 Phycisphaerae bacterium
CATCGGTGTTGTCGAGCGCCCAGGTGCGGACGAGCTCGAACGCCTCGTCGACCTGTCCGATGTCGTACGACGCCTGCGCCAGAAGGATCAGCAGGTCCCGATCACCCGGGCGTCGGGCCACCGCGACGGTGAACGCCTCGGCCGCCTTCTCGGGCTGCCCCAGTTCGAGCATGCACCGACCGTACATCTCCAGCGCCTCGGGATTTCCCGGCTCCCGCTCGATGATGCGGGCATACGCCTCCGCCGCGGTGTCGTATCGCCCCCACTCGAAGTCGTGGTTGCCGTCCCGAAGCAGGACGAGCGTGGGCGTCTCGGCGTTGGGAGTGCACCCCGGAATCGGACCGGCGGCCCCGAGGGCGGCGGCGAGCACGAGCACGGGGCGGATCTGAGGGAAGACGATGGCCATGCGGACTCCTGCGGATGCGGACTCACGTCGTGAGGACGGGCGTGGAGCGACCGCCCCCGATCCCGACCGAAACGGGCATCATATGGATTCGGCGGAAACGGTCCGTCCTCGCCAATCATGCCCCCGATCGGATCCGATGCCGCCCACCCTCCCAAGCCTCCCCCCCCACGCCAGAAGGGCCGTGATCCTCCGGCATCTCCCCGAGGATTCCGCGTTCGCCGCCCACTTCGATCTCCTGGTCGAACCTGCTCATCCGGCTGTGGACGGGGCCCGCGACATCCCGACCTGGCGGTGCGATCGCCGTCCGGACCGACTGGAGATCGGTCAGGATGCCGTGGTCGAGGACATCGCCCCCCATCGCCGCTGGTGGCTGGAGCAGGCGGTCGGAGAGGTGGTCACGCTCCGGCCTCCCCTCGGCACCGCCCGGGTGATCGCCCGAGGCGTTCTGATGATCGATGGCCCCGGCGACTCGTCCGCCGGATCGGCCCTCCGCATCCAGTGGGCGGATGACAGCGGTGTGGCCGAATACCGAATCGAGGGATCCCGTCTCGACCGACGAGCCCCGTCGCCCCATGGCGAGGGCCCCTGCTGCCCCGGAGCCGGTTCGTGCTGCTGACCATCGTGATCGGAATCGTCTTCACCCTGCTCGCGGCGGTGCTGGCGGCGACCGCACTGCTCGGACTGCCGGGCACCTGGCTCGTCATCGCCCTGGCGGCGGGCGTGGACCTCGTGGAACTGCTCTGGCGGAACGACGGCGAGGCGACCTTCGGGGTCTGGTCGATCGCCCTCGCGATCGGGATCGCGCTGGTCGCGGAGATCGTGGAGTTCGCGGCCGGCGCCGCCGGCGCGAAGGCGGGCGGGGCGACGCGACGCGGCACGGTGGGCGCCCTCGTCGGCGGATTCGTCGGAGGCCTGCTCGGAACCTTCCTGATCCCGATTCCGCTCGTCGGCACGCTGGTGGGCGCCGCCCTCGGCGCGGGCGGCGGAGCCCTGATCGGCGAGCTCACGCGAGAGGGCGTCGGGGTGCGCGACACGATCCGCCCCGCGACCGGCGCGGCGGCGGGCCGGATCGCCGGAACGATCCTGAAGGTCGCCTTCGCCGCCGCGATCTGGCTCCAGCTCTCGATCGCCGCGCTGGTTCCTTGAGCGCTGCGCGTGGCCCGTTCGGGCCATGAGAACTTCTTGAGCGCTGCGCGTGGCCCGTTCGGGCCATGCTCGCTTCCGCGTAGGTGGGCGCGGGTGGGCGCGGGTGGGCGCGGGTGGGCGCGAGTGAGCGCGAG
>JAUIHC010000102.1 GCA_030432455.1 Phycisphaerae bacterium
CGTCGGAGAACCCGGCAGCGTCGAGCGGTTCGAACTCGACCGCGTTCGCAGACAGGTCCGCCGGATCGATCTGCACGTCGGCACCCACGATCCAGCTCGTGCCCGGCTCGTACGGCGGGTCGAAGTCGCACGCTGCGGGGAAGAGAATCGGCCCGGTCGAGACGAAGCCGACGAAGTACTTCGTGCCGTTCGGCCCGATCGTGGTCCGCGGCAGTTCGATGCGGACCTGCAGGTCGTCCTGCACGACCTGATACGGCACGCTGACGAGCGGCTGCGCGTCGGTCGGGTCGCCGTCCTGATTCGGATCGCTCCAGATGTGGATGCTCACGAAGTTCCCGAGTGCGGACGACCCGAACGGAGTCCGGATCGCGGTGACGGTGTCGTAGCCGTCGCGGACCTCGAACCGTTCGAGCCACGCGGTGTGCGTGCCGTCGCTCATCGCGCTCGCATCGCTCTCACCGTCGTTGTGCGAGAGGACGATCGGAGGCAGGGTCTGACAGGCGTCGGGAATGCCGTCGCCCTGACAGTCCTCGGCCGTGCCGTCGGCGATCTCGCACTCATCGAGCAGACCGTTTCCGTCGCAGTCCCCCGCCCCGTCGGCGAAGTCGCAGTCGTCCGGCCGTCCGTTGCCGTTGCAGTCGCCGCCGGTCGGGAAGGCGACGAGCCGCTCGCCGCGGGTCCGAGCGACCCCCGACACGCGGAGCTCGTCGATCGAACCGACGAGCCGCTGATTCACGGCACCGTTTCCCGCCACGTGCGCCCCGATCCAGAGCGGGGCGTCGTTGACCACATTCGGCTTCTGGAAGTCGTAGGACCGGGTCTGATCGTCGAGCTGGAATCGAAGCTTCCCCGCCGCGGCGTCATGGATCATCGCGACATAGTGCCATTCGAAGTCCTCGATGACGAGATCCGAGACCACATTGATCGCGGCGTTCCCCGTTCCGAAGCGTCCGGCCAGTTCCCGGCCGGTCGAACCGAGTTCCCCCGCCTGCACAAGGAAGCCGTAGTCGAGCTGCGAGTCGGAGCCCGGGATCGGCTTCTTCTGGACGAGCCACTGCTTGGACTGGTTGTCCCCCGAGGAACCGAGGGCCTCCAGCCGGACCCAGCCCTCGATCGTGAACGATCCGGTCCCGAAGGTGAAGGCGCCGTCGGCATCCTCGACCACGAGATGCCCGCTTCCTCCGCACGAGTCGATCGCGGTCGCGGCGCACTGCTCGTCCCACACCGAATCGCAGCAGAACGGATCCGCGTCGCAGACCACCGCACAGCACGACGCGTCTCCGCACCCCGGCGTCGATCGCGGCTCGCAGCACGACCCCGTGCCGCAGCCGCTGCTCGCCGCGGCATCGCACGCGGCGTCGAGGGACCCCTGCAGTCGAAGCGACCGCTCGTTCCGGAGTCGAGCCTGCAAGACCCAGGAGCCCGGCGTGCTTGAGGACGCACTCGACCCGCCTGCGAAGGCGGCGACCCGGTCTGAGCCTCCGAAGTCCGGCGCCCCTCCGGTGTCGAGCGACTCGAAACGCCAGTACGCGATCCCGGCATCGTCGAACGGCCCCGGATCGCGAAGTTCCTTCGCGTCGGGCACGCCGTTGCCGTTGCAGTCCTGCGCGACGGCGGTGGTGGTCATGCCTGCCAGTCCGAACAGGCTCGCCAGAAGAACGGCGGTCGGGCGCGGGGTGCGCGAGTGCGGAAGAGGCTTCACGGACAGATCCCCCACCCCACGAAGAGCAGCCCGAGGTCGGACCCGCGGACCACGCCGTCGCCGTCGAGATCCGCCGATCCCGGCCCGCCCCACTGGACGAAGAGCAGTCCGAGGTCGGACCCCCCGACCACCCCGTCGCCGTCGAGATCGCCCGGGCACGGTTCCGCATCGCACTCGTCGGGCACGCCGTCGCCATCGACGTCCTCCGAGTCGGCGTCGAACGGTCGATCGAGCAGTTCGTCCAGCGGCACGATGCCGCGTCGGATCCGGACCTCGTCCACGAGCCCCCGCACGCCCTGGTTCCAGCCGCCCGACTCGTTGACGTGGGCGCCGACCGCGACGCGATGGCCGTTGGGGTTGAGCCCGCGGTTCAGGAACCGCTGCACGTCCACCACGCCGTCGAGTTCGAAGCGGACCTCCTGCCGCAGCGGATCCCACGCCATCGAGACGTGGTGCCAGCCGGTGTCCTCGATCGAGAGGGCGCTGATGACGCACCACTTGTCGTTCGCGTTGGCGCTGCCGATGCCGAGCACCACGGCGAGCTGCCGACCCGTGGGATAGGGCCCGGTCCCGAAGACGCCGTAGTCGCAGACCTCGTGGATGTTGCCGGCCTGCACGAGGAACGCCCACTCGATGCGGCCGTCCGAGGTCGGGTTCTTCCGCTGCAGGAGCCATTGACGCTCGGCGGGCGTGTTCGCATCGGAGGCGAGTTCGTCGAGCCGCACCCACGCCTCGGCGGTGAACGCCTGATCCACGAGGCTCAGACGACGATCGGGATCGAGGGTGACCAGCCGCGAGCCTCCGCCGAACGACGCCGAGCCGGTGTCGGCATCACCCGTCCGGGGGATGAACGCGACCGGCGTCTCGTTCGACGCACCGGCGTTCCCGTCGTCGAGCACGAGTTCATCGGGGCCGCTGTCGGTGCCGAGCGGGGCGTCCGCTTCGAACCGCCACCACGCGACCACCGGCTCGCCGACGAAGCCGATGTCGCAGGCGTCGGGAATGCCGTTGTCGTTGCAGTCGGTCTCGGTGCCCTCGGCGATCTCGATGACATCGCTCACGCCGTCGGCATCGCAGTCCGGCATGCAGGCGTCGTCGATGCCGTCGCCGTCGGCGTCGAGGATCGACCGGAGACTGGAGGCGGGGACCGCGACCGCGTTCGACGATCCCGGCGGCCGCCAGAGGAAGCGGGCCTTGGCCGATCCGCCGTTCTCGTAGTACTCGATGCGGACGGCGTGACGAGCGCCCGCGGACAGCATCCGCTCGAATGTGTACGGCACGCCGCCGCTGTTGGCGTGCCACTCGTCGATGACGAGGTCCTCGTCGATCCAGAGTCGCACCCCGTCGTCGGCGAAGAACTCGAAGGCGTGGACGCCGGTCGAGGTCGGCACGAGCGTGCCGGTCCAGCGGACCGCGAACCGATCGACGGGCACCCCGGGCGCGGGGGGGTCGCTTCCCCACTCGAAGTCGACGACGGGATCGACCCGGATCGCCACGATGTCGCCGAACGCCCCGCTGCCGTCGCTGAGGTGATAGGTCCCGAGGAGCCCGTCGCCGGTGGGAATGCACTCGTCGAGCACGAGGTCGCCGTTGCAGTCCCGCTCGGGCTGACACGAATCGATGATGCCGTCGCCGTTGCAGTCGGCCACGCCGTTGGCGAGATCCGAGAGGTCGTCGATGCCGTTGCCGTTGCAGTCGCCGAGCGAGCAGAGATCGATCACCCCGTCGCCGTCGCCGTCGTAGGCGGGCGTCAACACGGAGGTCGGCAGCGCCACCTCCGAGCCGCCCGGTGGCGTCCAGTACACCGCGAGGCGGGCCCGCCCGGTGCGCTCGACGAAGGTCGCGCGGATGTGCCGAGCGTCACCGGCGATGAAGTCCACGATCACGGAACCGCTTCCGGAACCGGGGTTGGGCGAGTTGGAGACCTCTCCCAGCACCAGCTGCCCGTCGATCCACAGTCGGAAGTAGTCGTCGGCGTCGAAGCGGAGCGTGTGCGGACCGCTCGTCGGCGCGGTGATCGTGCCGGTCCATTCGGCCGACCAGAGATCCACGAGCCCCTCGGGGGTGTCGCCCTGATCGGAGTCGAACTGAAGATCCGGATCGACCCGGGCGAACGCGGGCGGACCGAGCAGCTCGCGGTTGTCCCAGTAGCGGGCGACGAGTCCGGTGCCGGGCAGCAGCGTGCAGACATCCACGATGCCGTCGCCGTCGCAGTCCTCCAGCACCTCGCACTCGTCGAGGATCGTGTTCTGGTTGCAGTCGGTGGCGTCGCCCTCGGCGAGTTCGTACTCGTCCGGAATCGCATTGCCGTTGCAGTCGGCCTGACACGCGTCGGGCACGCCGTTGCCGTCGAAGTCCGCGCCGGTCGCGCACCACGGCTGGTCGCAGGCGACCGCCCGGACCGCCCAGTCGCCGTCGCAGCCCTGGCACCCGTCGCCCGCCCGCTGGATGACCATGGTGTCGAGCGCCGTCGCGTCGAAGTTCTTCGCGGCCGAGAGTCTCCACGACTGCCGGGCCACCGAGGTGTCGTCGAAGCCGAACCGCCCGCCCGGAACGCCCTCGAACCAGATGCCGACGAAGAACGAGGTGCCGTCCCCGCCGACCTCGATGCCTTCGTCGAAGGTCACCCGCCCGGCGCCCCCGTCCCCGAGGACGGTGACGGCCTCGGCGAGGAGTTCGCCGTCGCCGGGGTTGCCGTCACCGTCGGGATCCGACCAGAGGCCGCCTCCGATCACGGTGCCGCTGGGGAGGTCGAGCCCTTCGAACTCGACCCCGCCGATGAACGGGAAGACGCTCGCCGCCCAGTATCGGGTCAGGGCCCCGAGGACCGGAGTCGGACCCCCGAGCGTCCGCGTCGGACCCGAGTCGTACGAATAGAACACCGGACCGGCGATCTGACACTCGTCCGGAGCGCCGTCGTTCTGACAGTCGGCACTGGTCCCGGTCGCGATGTCGATCGCGTCGTCGATGCCGTTGCCGTTGCAGTCGACGGCGTCGCCCGCGAAGGCGGATGCCGTGGTGGCCAGAAGGGTGGCCAGAAGAACACGACCGCCCCCCCGGAGGGAGGACGGTCGGTTGGATTCACGGCTGGTTGCAGACATCATCGGACCCCGAGCCGGCGTGGGCGAGCACTCCGCCACGCGCGGCCGGCGACACGGTGGCCACTTCGGGTCTCGATGTAGGGAACGGCGTCTCGAGCGATCAGCCCGAACAGGCGCCCCACGCACCGAGCAGCAGACCAAGGTCGGCACCGTTGACGATGCCGTCACCGTTCACATCCGCGGCACAGCCGGAGCACGCGCCCCAGGAGCCGAGCATGAGTCCGAGATCGGCGCCGTTGATCTGGCCGTCACAGTTGATGTCGGCCGGACAGCACCCGGGCGAGGAGCCCTGGCTCGCGGCCCGCTCGACCGACGCACGGAAGTCGTCGTTCTGCGGCACGAAGCGATCTCCTCGCTTGCCACTGTCGGCGGCGAAGGCCGCGGCGGCGACCGCCAGCGACAGGAGGGCGATGGAACTGCTGATCTTCTTCATTCCAAGCGACTTCATATCAGGAAACCTCATCTCAGAGAAATTCAGGGCCGGCGGGAAAGGGAGGTGCCGGTTTCCAGAAATACTACGACCGCATGTTCGAACCGCAACCCCAAAGATGCCAATTTCCTGAAATCCCTCGCCGCTCACCGACGACCGGCCACCTCGGCCAGCATCGACGCGAGCCGCAGGCCCTGGATTCGGCTGTTGAAATCCGCCTCGACGATCCCTCGGGAGCGGCCACCGGCCTCGCGCCGAACCGCCGGGTCCGAGAAGTGAATGAGGGCGGACGCAAGCCCCGTGTCATCCCCTTCGTCGATCAGGACACCGTTCTCGCCGGGTCGCACCGCCTCGGGAATGCCGCTGTGCCGGGTGCCGATGACCGGCAGTCCCGTCGCCATCGCCTCCGCGATCACGAGCGGCATGCCCTCCATGTCGCCGTCTGCGGCGGTCACGCTCGGGGCGACGAAGAGGTCCGCGTCCCGCATCGCGCCTCCGACCTCCCGATTCGACAGCCATCCCGCGAACTCAAGGCGATCCTCGACCCCGAGCTCTCGGGCCAGTGCCTCGAGGGACGGCCGAAGTTCGCCGTCGCCGACGAATCGCACGCGGAACCGGCTGCGGTCCCCCGCGATCGCGACCGCGCGAATGAGGTGCTCGAATCCCTTCTTCTCGACGAACCGCCCGACCGCCAGCGCCACCGGCGGTGCGTTGCGGTCGGATCGATCCACGGGTTGGAAGTCGTCGAGTCGAATCCCCAGCCGATGCAGCCGAACCTTCTCCGGGGCCGCGCCCGCGGCGATCAGCCGCTCCCCGAGGTACCGAGAGTTCGGGAGCAGCACCGACGCCCGCCCAAAGAGATCGTCGTAGACCCGCGTGCCGTGCTTGCGGAGTTCACGGGTGATGTCGTACCCGTAGTACGCGACGCTCAGCGGTCCGGTCACCAGCCCCGCGTCCAGCACCGGGAGCATGATCCGACCCATCGGACCGAACTGGCAGTGGATCGCGTCGTAGCGACGCGGCCCGCCGAGGGCGGCCGCGATCTCGATGAGTTGTCCGGACATCGCCCGCCATCCCAGCCGAGGCGAGACCGATCGGAGGGCGACCCCGGGAGTCCGGAAGGCGAGTCGTGCGAATCTCGGCACGCCGCGGACGAGCCGTCCCCACCGAGGCCGATCGAGATTCGCGGTCCGCGTCCGGGACGCGAGATCGACGTCGAGATCACGGCGGCCCCAGGTGCCGTCGCCGGGACGAAGAGCGAGGATCTCGAGATCCACGCCCTCCTCGACGAGCTCCACCGCCTGTTCGCGGATGAAGGTCTCCGACGCGAGGGGGAAGGCTCCCGTCACCATGAGCACGCGAAGCGGATCGGTCATGCGTCGTATCCCAGCGACGCGGCGACCGGAGCCGTCGCGCGGCGGATGCGTTCGAGGTTCGGGCCGAAGACCTCCGCCACCGCCCGGGGACGACCCGGCGGCTGGAACGGTCGATCGAGGGCCTCGGAGATGTCGGCCGTCACCTCCAGCCCGAGATGCAGGGCGATGCGGTCGATCTCGTCGGCCTTGTTCGCGGTGAAGTCCTCGTACCGCACGAGCAGCGTGTCCTCCCCCGCCCGAAGCGCGATCTCCGCGGCCACCCTCCACCGTCCGGCCAGCGACTCGATCGGATGCGTCGCCTCGACGCCGATCCAGCGGTTGTCGAGCACCACCCGCCACGCGGGCGGAATCTCGGCCAGGCGGTCGGGCGGAAACGCGTCGAGGTTCCCGGGCAGATCGAGTCGATCAAGGATGCTGCGGATGGTCTCGGCGGGATCACGCACCACGAAGACCAGGGCCGACTCGGGCCAGCGCTCGCGGATCCGCTCGACCAGGAAGGTCAGGTTCGGTTCCTTCACGATCGGCCGGGCGAAGTCCACGGCGTTGCGGCGCACGAATCGATCGAACGCCCCGGCGCTGCGACCCGCGCCGTCCACGGTCGTCTCCCGCCAGTCGCGTTCGAGATCGATGGTCGTCGGAAGCCCGGTCCGCAGGCCGAGCAGCCCCGCGATCGCGGACGTCCCGCTCTTCTGCATCCCAAGGATGAACACCGGACGCCGATGCGGCCTCGCCAGTCGCGACGCCACCTCGTCGCGCATCGCCCGGCGGGTGTCGTAGAGCCGGCGTCGCCAGTCGGGGCGTTCCGCGGTCATGACGTCCACCTCGCGAGCCAGTCGGTGCAGGGAGCGCCGAATCGATCGGCCAGTCCGCGCAGCTGCGGTTCGAGCATCTCGATCAGGTCGTCGCGGACCGCGTCGGGCATCGCGACCCGCCTTCCCCGTCGCACCACGCCGGTCTCGACCGGCGGCCGCGGTTCGACCCCGAGGAACCGATGCACCCGCGCCAGCAGTGCCCCCGGATCCGCCGCGATCTCCTCGAAGAACCCGACCAGCAGCCTCGACTCCGGCACGTGCCGCCCCCACGCATCGAGCACCGCCAGATGATCGCCCCGCTGGCACACCCGCGGTTCACGCAGCCGCGCGATCCATCCGTCGTCGTCGATCGACGCGGGATCGACGCCGCCGAGCTCGACCTCGTTCATCACGACCTGCGACCACGCCCGCTCGACCGGATCGCGCATCAGGTAGACCAGCCGCACCTGCGGCATGATTCGGGCGATGAACGCGATGCGGTCCTCCGGCAGGATCGCGTATCCGGGAGTGATCTCGCCCGCCACCCGATCACCCGCATTCCGGAAGTGCGCGGCGTAGCCCGCGAGCGGATGATGGAAGTTCCAGTCGAAGTAGTGGAGTTCCTTCTCCTCGGGCAGAAGGAGATCGGGGTGCGCGGCGAGCTGGGTGTGCAGCCAGGTCGTGCCGGACTTCTGGGCGCCGATCCCGAGGAACTCCGGGAGCCTGGACGGGCGGAGCAGCCCGCGGGCCTGGCACGGCTTCTCCAGCATCGAGCGAAGGCGACGGAGGCGTTCATGCGACATGAGGCGTCTCCTCGGTCCCGGCGGCCGTCCTCCCGGCCGTCCTCCCCCGCAGCGACCGCACCAGCCCCACCGCGGCCGAGAGCCGCCCGAGGCCACCGGGAAGCACGCTCATGACGAGCAACCACACCGCGACGAATGACGCGGCCTGCACCCCCAGCCTGAGAACCGGCGACAACGCGACGGGGTCGAGCACCCAGATCGCGGCTCCCGCGACCGCGGAGGCCACCACCGCCCGCCAGGCCGCGGACTCGATGTCGCGGAGGCGCAACGCCGTTCCGTGAAAGCAGTACATGACCGCCGGGAGTCGCATGAGCACGCGGGCGGCACTCAGCCCGAGCGCCACACCGAGCGCGCCCCACGGCAGCCCCGCGAGCATCCCGATCACCGCGGCCGAGGATCCGACGATCCGCCACCGCAGTTGACGATCCGTGCGTCCGAGCGACAGGTAGACCCACCCCGTCGCGACGTTCAGCGAGACCATGAGCCCCGCGGGCGAGAGCGCCCGCAGCAGCGGGATCGATTCCGACCAGTCGGGTCCCAGCACCGCCAGCACCATCGCCGGCGCCGCCACCCCGGTGAAGACCGCGAGCGGGAAGGCGAGACTCGCGATCACCTCCACGCTCGCGCGATAGAGGCGGCGATAGGCCTCGGGATCGGACTGCAGACGACTGAGCGCCGGCACCACCGCACTGGTGAGCGGCTGGTTGAGCTGCGTCGCAGGCAGCGTCATGAGCTGGAACGCCCGTCCGTACGCACCGACCGCGGCGGGGCCGACGAACCGGCCGATCAG
>JAUIHC010000604.1 GCA_030432455.1 Phycisphaerae bacterium
TTCGCCGATCTCGTGACCGCCGGTCGGCCGACGCTCGTCCGGGCGGCACTCGCCGGCTCGCTCGCCGGCGCGGTGCTCGCCGCCGGGGAGATCCCGGTCACTGCGAGGCTGCAGCCACCCGGCTTCCCGCTCCTGCCGACCTCGCTCCTCAACGCCATGCACTACCAGTATGTGGACAGCGTGCTCCCCGTCGTGCTGCCGGTCTCGCTCGCGGCGATCCCGGCCGCGATGGTGCTGGCCCGGATCGCCCGCCGACCCCTCGGCCGGGTCGCCCCCGCGCTCCTCGCCCTGCTGGTGGTGGTCGGATGCGGCGGACCCGTCGACGACGGCGAGCCGCCGGCGGCCGGACCGCCGATGCTGGTCCATCACGCGATCTTCGGCCGCCCCGGGAATCTCGAGGGCCGCTTCGACTATCCCCGGGCGATCGCGATCGACACGCCCAATCGCCGACTCTTCGTGGTGGACAAGTCGGCGCGGGTCCAGCGGTTCGGCCTCGACGGCACCTTCCAGACATCGTGGACGATGCCGCGATTCGCCAACGGCAAGCCCACCGGCATCTCGGTGGCGCCCGATGGTCGCGTCATCGTCGCGGACACGCACGAGCATCGCATCGCGATCTTCTCGCCCGAGGGCGACCTGCTCGAGACCCACGGACGAATGGGACGCGGACCCGGCGAGTTCATCTACCCGACCGATGTCGCGGCCGGTCCCGACGGGCGGTGGTTCGTCTCGGAGTACGGCGGCAACGACCGGATCCAGATCTTCGACGCCGACTGGCGTCCGCAGGGCGTGATCGGCTTCGCGGGAGAGACCGACCAGGACGAGCGACCGGCGCTCTCGCGGCCGCAGTCGATCGCCTGGGACGCGGAGCGCGGAGAACTCTTCATCGCCGATGCGATCCACCACCGCATCGTGGTGACCGATGCCGACGGCCGGCTGCGTCGGGTGCTCGGCGGACCCGGACACGAGCCCGGTCGGCTGGCGTACCCCTACGGCATCGGGATCCACGAGGACGGGTCGCTGCTGGTGGTCGAGTTCGGGGGCAACCGGGTGCAGCGGCTCGATCCGATCGACGGACGATCTCTCGCGGTCGCGGGCGGCACCGGCGTCGAGCCGGGACGGCTCCGGTATCCTTGGGCGATCGACGTGTCGGAAGGCACGATGGCGATTCTCGACAGCGGGAACGCCCGCGTGCTGGTGGCCGATCCACCGGAGATCGGGACCGGCATCACCACGCACGACCCCTCGGCGGCGACGGTCGAGGATCCACCTCGGGATCGGGACCCCTCGCCATCGTGATCGCCCTACTCGCCGAGAGTCCGCTCACCTTCGAGCATCCCTGGCTGCTGCTGGTGGCCCTGCTGTCGATTCCGACCGCGTGGTTCGCGCGGGCGGGGGCGGGTGGCCAGACGCGAGCCAAGCTCGTCACCTCGGTGGCGATGCGGTCGCTGCTCCTTCTGCTGCTCGCCGTGGCCCTCGCCCGACCGTCCATCGTCGATCGCGGCGAATCGGTCACGCTGATGGTGGTCGCCGACGTGAGCCGGAGCATCCCGCGCGAGCTTCGCCGCGACGGAGAGCGGTTCCTCGCCCGGGTCGAGGAGGCGAAGCGGAACGAGGACGATCGAATCGGGGTGGTGACCGTGGCCGAGCGGTCGGAGATCCGGCAGACGCCGGACGTGAACGC
>JAUIHC010000103.1 GCA_030432455.1 Phycisphaerae bacterium
GCCTTGGCGGTCGCCCCAAGATCCCGCTGCAGATCGAAGCGATCGACCCGCACGACCATGCCGTCCACGCCGTGGTCGAGCTGGTGCCGCTCCTCGCGGAACGCCTCGACCCGCGCGACGACCTCGGCGATCGTGCCGAACGCCTTCGAGTGCGCGTTCGCGGGCACGCCCCACGACTTCACCAGATCGAGAAACGCCGAGTAGCGATCGACCTCGACGCCGACCGTCTCGCCGCGGCCGTGCGCGATGAAGCGGAGGCCGCGGCTCGCGGTGATCCTCGGATCGAGACTCTTGAGCGTGCCTGCGGTCGAGTTGCGGGCGTTGGCGAAGAGCGGTTCGCCCGCGGCCTCGCGCTCGGCGTTCACCCGCTCGAACGACGCGTTCGGCATGACGATCTCGCCGCGGATCTCGACGACCTCGGGCGGCGCGTCGGTGGCGAGCGTCAGCGGGATCGAGCGGATCGCCCGGACATTGCTGGTGATGACATCGCCGCGGGTGCCGTCGCCGCGGGTCGTCGCGGAGACGAGTCGCCCCCGCTCGTAGCGCAGCGAGATCGCGACGCCGTCGATCTTCGGATCGCAGACCAGATCGACGCCGGGGTTCGAGTCGCCGTCAGCGAAGAGCCCGCCCTCGGCGTCGGGTTCGCGGGTCGGCACCTCGCGATCGAGTCCCTTCAGCACCCGGTCGAACCACGCCCGCAGATCCTCGATCGAGTACGTGTTGTCGATCGAGGTCATCGGGACCGCGTGCCGGGCCGACTCGAAACCGCTGACCGGCTCGCCGCCGACCCGCTGGGTCGGGCTGTGGGGGTCGGCGAGTTCGGGATGCGTCGCTTCGAGCGACGCGAGCTCCTGAAGCCGCGCGTCGAAGTCGCGGTCCGACATGATCGGATCGGCCTCGACGTAGTACGCCCGGTTGGCCCGGTCGAGCAGGTCGCGGAGTTCGAGGATGCGGTCGGTGTCTCGGCTCACGGTGCTCAGTCCCGCGAGATCTGCCCGGGCCCCTTGCCCGCGGTCTTGTCCCAGGTGTTGTCGCCCGACCGCTGGTACTTCGTGAAGCCGAGTCGGTCGAGGTTCGAGTCGGAGAGCTTCGTCGAGTCGCTGCGATCGGAGTGGTTCAACGCCAGTCCCGGCGCCGACACGAGCCGCTTCACCGGCTCACCGGTCTCCGGGTGTTCGGTCAGCGGCGGATCGCTCATCGACTGAAACACCTCGAAGGGCTCCCCGAGCGTTCCATCGGGCTTGATCACGGCGTAGTCGTAGGTCGGCATGGTCTTCTCGTTTCCTCTTTCGCCATCAGTCCACCACGGAGGGCACGGAGTCTCACGGAGGGCCACGGAGAACGTGAGGAATGGTCTGAGAGGGTCAAGAACCGGCGCATCGCCTCATCGAGTGAGGGTCCCCGCCGACCACAGGAATCGTCGCCGACGAGCGTGCACTCCATTCCCCCTCCGTGGCCCTCCGTGCCTCTCAGTGAGCTCCGTGGTTGGTCAGACGCCGCCGCGCGATCGCGATGTCACCCGCGCGGTCGTCGCCCGCCTCTCGTTCGATGATGACATTCACCGCGGGCACGATCGCGAGGACCTCGGGCAGGAAGGTGTTCCAGTCAACCGCGCCGGTGCCCAGCGGGACCTCGGCGCCCCAGGTGCCGGGCGTCGCGGTCGGGGTGGCGTCCTTGGCGTGGACCTGCACGACCCGCGGCGCGAGGGTGCGGATCGCCTCGACGGGGTCGCCCATGCCGTAGAGGATCATGTTCGCGGGATCGAAGTTCACGCCGACATTCGGGTGGTCGAGCTCGTCGAGCGCTTCGACGAGGGTCGCCGCCGACTCCTGCCCGGTCTCCAGCCCGAGCTTCACGCCGTCGGCCTGAAAGACATTCGCGATCTCGAAGAGTCGGTCGAGCACGATCTCCCGCCCCGGGTCGGTCGCGTCGTGCGGGATGAAACCCGCGTGCATCGTGACCAGCGGAATCCCGAACTCCCCCGCCATCGCCGCGGCCACGCGGGCCCGCTCGCGGGTCGCGGGCCAGTGCTCGTCGAGGCGGACCCCGCCGGTGCGGGCGATCGATTCGAGCGTCGAATAGTCCTCGCCGACCGCCTCCAGCATGCCGCTGGCGACCTCCATCCCCGCCTCGCGGATGCGGGTGATGACGCCCCCGAAGACCTCGGGCCTCTCGGCCACCGGATCGAGGGCCAACTGGACCAGTGGCAGGCCGATGCCCTGCAGGGTCTCCACCAGTCCCTCCCCGGACTCGGGTCGAAGACTCCAACTGCAGACGCCAAGTCGTTCGATCGGGACGGTCGGGACGGCCATCGGGGGCTCCAGAGAGGCTCGGAACGGGAGTCGAGACGGCGTCGAGCCCCCGTTCGGGACCCGGCGCGAGGGCCGGAGTCTAGCGGCCCACGCCGACGGCCCGTGGCATCCCGGAGCCTCGTGTCCTACCATGCCCGTCCGGTGTCGCGTGGCACCGGACGACCGACGGCGATCGATCGACGGGACCCGCCCTCCGTGACCACCGCCCCTCTCGACCGCTCGAGCCTCGACGACCCGTCGGCGACCCCGCCCGCGGGGATGCTCTCGGGGCCCAAGCCGCTCGGAAAGCGCCTGGAAGCGTGGCTGAGCCGGCTCTCGACGAAGAACAACTTCTGGCACCGGGTCTGCTCGCTCATCTGGCTGCCCTTCGCCTTCCGAAGCGGCATCACCCTCCGCCGGATCGACGCCAAGCGGTTCACCGCGGTGCTTCCGTACCGACGATTCAACCGCAACTGGTACAACGCGATGGCGGGTGCCGCGCTCCTCGGGAACTCCGAGGTCGCGGCGGGCATGTACCTCTTCGCGAGCTGCGGCAGCGACTACGAGGTCATCTGCAAGCGGATGGAATACAAGTTCCTGCGGCCCTGCTACGGCCCCGCGGTCTACACCGTGACCAACGCCGAGGATGTCGAGGCCAAGATCGCCGCGGGCGGCGAGTTCAACATCTCGCTGGAGATGGAGATCAGTCAGCAGCTCTCCCGGCACGGCAAGGACCGCGACCTGCGGGTCGGTCGGTGCTCGATCACCTTCCACTGCACGCCGAAGGACCTCGCCGAGCAGCTGCGGGAGAAGCGACGACTGCGGCTGGAGAGCCGCGGCCGGAACGCATGACCGGATCCGCCCCGCCCATGACCGACGACCACCGCCCGGGGGGACCGCTCGCTCACCTCGGGGCGACGGTGGGCTGGGGACTCTTCGGCGCCTCCAGCTGGACCTGGTGCATCGGCATGTTCCTGCCGACGATCCTGCTCGCCCGATTCGGGTGGGCGGGCTTCTGGGCGTTCCTGATCCCCAATGTGCTCGGCTGCGCGGGCTTCGGCTATGTCTTCGGCCGCGAGGCGAGCCGCCGATTCGCCACCCGACACGCCCCGGCGATCCGCTGGTTCAGTCTGGCGACGATCGCGTTCCAGATCTTCTTCATCGGCTGGGCGTGCGGGTCGTTCGTGTTCACGCCGACCATCGCGGCGGACGCCCTCACCGACGATCCGGGGGTCGCCGGCGCCGTCGGCGACACGCTCGTCTGGCCGGTCCTCGGCACGATCCTCACCTGGACCGCGGCCGCGGTGGCGCTCGGCGCCCGAAGCGATCGCTTCTGGCGGTGGTTCGCCGCGGTCGCCGCGATCACATCGGGCACGCTGTTCGCGATGGCGCTTCGACGCACCGGCGGACTTCCCGAGGCCCCGGCCCCCGAAGGCGGCGCCTCGCTGCTCGCCGCGGTCCCCGTCGTCACGCTCGGCTTCCTCGCCTGTCCCGCCCTCGACGCGACCTTCCACCGGATGCGGCAGCAGTCGCCGAGCCGCCACGCCTTCGCGGTGTTCGGCATCGTCTTCTCCGCGATGCTGCTCTTCGCGGCCACGACCTTCGACGCCGCCTCCCCGACCCGACTCGCCGAGGCGATCCTCCCCTTCGCGGTCGCCCAGTGGACGCTGCAACTCGTCTTCACGATCGGGGCCCACGCCCGCGAGGTGCCGCTGCTGCCCGCGGGTCGGCTGGGCTCCGGGCCTGCGATCGCGATCGCGGTGGTCATCGGGGCGGTGGCGGGACTCCCGGGCGTCGCGGGCGAGCCGGTCTACCTCGGGTTCCTCGGCCTCTACGCGATTCCGTTCCCGATGTACGCGATCGCCGCCCTGGTCGCGGGCGAGCATCCGCTGCGGACCCGCGCGATGCCGACCGTGGTCGTGCTCTCGATGCTGCTCGCCCCCCTCGGGTGGATCGGATTCGTCGAGAACCGCACCGCCGCCCTGCTCCCGGTCGCGGCCGCGACCGCGATCGCGGGATGGATGATCGGACGCTTCCAGAGCCGCCAGGGCCTCCCCGATCCGGCGATCGGAGCCTGAACTGCGGGCTCCGCTGAGCCGGAACCGCGGCCGCGACGCTAGTCTCATCACATGTCGGCCGACCCCCTGAGCCCGCTGCCGGACCGCGACTTCGACTTCTGGTCGGCGGCGCACCTCCTGCGACGAGCGGGGTTCGGCGGCACGCCCGCGGAAATCGGCGTGTTGCAGGCTGCCGGACTCGACGGCGCGGTCGCCCGACTCGTCGAGTACGAGCCGACGCCCGACACCGACTCCCGCGCGGTCCCCGACATCATGCGACCGCAGACGCCCGAAGAGCAGGCCATGCTCGCCCGGGCCCGGGAAGTCGGCGACGAGGCGACCCTCGAACGCTCCCGACGCGATCGACAGAATCGGCAGCGACGCGATCGCGACCAACTGCGGTCCCTGCGACGCTGGTGGTTCGATCGCATGGTGACGACGCCCAATCCGCTCGAGGAGAAGATGACGCTCTTCTGGCACGGGCACTACGCGACCGGCTATCGCACCATCGAGGACAGTTGGCACATGCTCGCCCAGAACCGCCTGTTCCGGGCGCATGCGGTCGGCGACGCCCGGCAACTCGCCGCGGGCATCCTTCGCGATCCCGCCATGGTTCGCTACCTCGACGGCCAGCGGAATCGACGCGGCAACCCGAACGAGAACCTCGCCCGCGAACTCATGGAACTCTTCGTCCTCGGCGAAGGGAACGCGTACACCGAGCGCGACATCAAGGAGGTCGCCCGCTGCCTGACCGGGCTCGACATCGACGATGACACGGTGGTCTTCCGCCCCGATCGGCACGACGACGGCGTCAAGAGCGTGCTCGGTCGCCGCGGCCGGTTCACCGGCGACGAGGTGCTGCAGGTCCTCTTCGCTCGCCCCGAGGCCGCGACCTTCCTCGCGGGCAAGCTCTATCGGTTCTTCGTGAACGACGCTCCGGGACCGCGGAGTCGCGACGCTCAGCGGACGATCGACGGCCTCGCGAAACTCCTTCGACGGCACGAGTTCGATCTCGCGCCGGTGCTCTCCCGTCTCTTCGCGAGCCGCCACTTCCACGATCCCGCCAACCGCGGCGCGATCGTGAAGAGTCCGATCCAACTGCTCGTCGAGGCGATCCGCAGTCTCGGCACCCCACCCCGGGACGCGGACCGACTGCTCGACGACGCCGACCGCATGGGACAGTCGCTCTTCCAGCCGCCGTCGGTCAAGGGCTGGGACGGGGGCCGCGCGTGGATCAACACCGCGACGCTCTTCGTGCGGCAGAATGTGCTGGTGCATCTGCTGGTCGGCGAAGGCGGAACGGCCGCGCCGTTCCCCGCCGAACATCTGATCGCGCACCTCTCCGGCGACGGCCCGCCCGATCCCGACGCGACCGTCGAGTACCTCCTGCGATTCTGCCTCGGCACCGAGCCGCATCCCGATCGCCGCCGGGAACTCCGTGCCTTCCTCGCCGAGGTCGGGGATCGCGTCGATCGCGATCGGATCGTCGCCATGCTCGCGATCATCACCGCCCTGCCCGAGTATCAGTTGTGCTGACTGCGCCCGACCCCACTCCCCGGACCTCGTCATGACCGACGACCACCGATCCTTCTCCCGTCGCGAACTGCTCCACCGCGGCGTCGCCCTCGCCTCGACCGTGGCGACCGTGCCGTGGTTCGTCGAGAACGCGGCGTTCGGGCTGGCCCCCGACGCGGCGACGCCCACGCGAACTCCGGGCGCCGACCGGATCCTCGTGATCGTGCAACTCGGCGGCGGGAACGACGGCCTCAACACCGTGGTCCCGTACTTCAGCGACGACTATCGCCGACTGCGTCCGCGCCTGGCGATTGGTGCTCCCGGTGACGAAGGCCCCGGCGGCACCGCCCTTCCGCTCGACGCGAACGCGGGCCTCGGGCTCCATCCGTCGCTCACCGGCCTGCGCGACCTGCACGACCGCGGCCTGCTCGGCGTGGTGCAGGGCGTCGGCTATCCGAACCCCAATCGCTCGCACTTCGCGTCGATGGACATCTGGCAGACCGGTCGCACCGACGGACAGGGCACCGGCTGGCTCGGTCGGTACTTCGACGCCCGCTGCCACGGCACGCCCGAGCCGCAGGCCGCGATCGCCCTCGGCCGCGACGCCCCCCTCTCGCTGGTCGGCGATGTGCAGAAGCCGATCGCGTTCGAAGACGAACGACTCTTCCGCTGGCGAGGCGAGGACCTGCATCCCGCGATGAAGGCGCCGTACGAGGCCGCGGTGCGGGCGGGCGCGCTCCCCGGCGTCGATCCCGACTCGCAGGCCGCGTACCTCATGCGCACGAGTCTCGATGCGCAGGTCTCGAGCGACCGCATCCGCGCCGCGGTGCAGCGGGCGTCGGCGACGCCGTATCCCGGCGGCGCCCTCGCCGGACAACTGCGCCTCGTCGGCGCGATGATCCGCGACGAACTCCCGACCCGCGTCTACTACGTCTCAATGGGCGGCTTCGACACGCACGGCGGACAACTCGGCTCGCACGCGAACCTGATGCGACAGGTCGGCGACGCGATCGCGGCGTTTCAGACCGACATCGACTCGCAGGGGATGCAGGATCAGGTCCTGACCATGGTCTTCAGCGAGTTCGGACGCCGCGTCGCCGAGAACGGATCCGCGGGCACCGACCACGGCACCGCGGCGCCGGTCTTCCTGATCGGCAGCAAGGCGCGACCGGGCGTCATCGGCCACCATCCCTCGCTGGTGGACCTCGACGGCGGCGACCTCAAGCACACCCTCGACTTCCGATCGGTGTACGCAGGCATCCTCGCGGGCTGGTTCCAGGTCGATCCCCGTCCGATCCTCGGCGCGGAACATCCGGCGGCGACGCTGGTGGTGTGACTCGGGAGGCACTGGCTTGAACTCCAGCGAGGCGAACCTGCCTTTGAACACGGGTTCTTACCACGGAGGACACGGAGGACCACGGAGATTCACGGAGAGGTATGAAGATGATTGAACGCGAGACGAGCCTGCACGCACCGTGTTCAAGCATGCACCTGATCCCAACTCCATGAATCTCCGTGTTCTCCGTGGTGAACCCTTCCCCGCAGCACGCGAGAGAAGACGCCGAGGGCGCCGAGGTGAAACGCAGGCGGAAAGTGGCGGATTTCCTGCCGCCGGCCTGTCGGCCGGCGGCAGGAAATCGTTGTTTCAAGTGGCCTCGCGTGCTACCGTCGCGGCGGCGGTGTCACGCCACCCACTGCACGTCGAAAGAGGAGCCAGACGAATGAGCCTGCTGTCCCGATGTCGTCACCTTGTCGTCCTGCTCGCCGCGGCCGCCGCCGCACCCGCCCACGCCACGCCGCAGGTTGAGAGTTCGGTGGTGTGCTGGGGAAACAACGACTACGGCCAGTGCAATGTCCCAAGCGGCATCGGCACCCCCGCGCATCCCGTCGCGAGCGTTGCTGCATCAGATTCTCATGTCGCCGCCTTGATTGCTGACGGATCAGTCCTGTGCTGGGGGGCTAACGGCCTGGGCGAGTGCGATGTGCCAGACGACGTCGGGACCGATGCAAACCAGGTTGTTGCGATAGCGGCGGGCGATGCTCACACGGTTGCTCTGCTCTGGGACGGATCGGTCGCATGCTGGGGCAACAACTTCAGTGGCCAATGCAATGTTCCCTCCAATGTAGGTACCCCAGCTAACCGAGTACGCTCTGTTGCCGCGGGGTGGACGCACACAGTTGCCTTAAGCGAGGACGGCTCGGTGACCTGCTGGGGCGGCAATGGTTACGGCGAATGCGACGTGCCAGCCGGAGTCGGAACCCCCCAATTCCCGGCGGCGTCAATCTCCACACACTTCGCCCACTCGGCAGCCGTACTCATGGATGGGTCCGTTGTTTGTTGGGGCCGTAATGATCATGGCGAGTGCGAAGTGCCAAACGGCGTCGGAACCCGCGAGAACCCCGCCGCCGCAGCTGCCGCAGGCTGGGACCACACCGTTTGCCTGCTTGCCGATGGCTCGATTGTGTGCTGGGGCGCTAACTTCTACGGACAGTGCGACGTTCCAAACGGCATCGGTACCTCCGACAACCCCGCTGTAGAGGTTGCAGCGGGCCAACATCACACGGCAGTGCTACTCGCAAACGGCTCGATTATCTGCTGGGGAAGAAACAACTTTGGACAATGCGATGTCCCCAGGAAATTCGGAACCGTACAGATCCCTGCCGCCAACGTGATTGCCGGCGACCAGTACACGATCGGCCTTCGGTTCCTCGACTGCAACAGCAACGGCGTCGAGGACTACACGGATATCTGGCAAGGCACCGCCTCGGACTGCGACGGCAACGGCATCCCCGACGTTTGCGATGTCGGCGTCGTCGCTGCCGAGACCTTCGAGGGCATCCCCACCACCCGGAACCGGCTCGTCTTCGACACCATCGATCTCGCTCCGATCGATCCGCTCGCCGATGTCGTCACGGTGCGGGTGCGGGCGGTCGGCGAGTTCGCGTCCAACTTGGAATTCCTGACCGTCTTCTTCGACGGCACCTTCCTCGGGTTTGCGTTCAACACCGCCGGACTGGATTGCGTCGAGCAGACCGCGACCTTCGAGATCCCGCGGGCGACCTGGGAGGCCGGGGCGGCGGACGGTACGCGGGCCTTCGAGGTCTACGCCTCCCCCAC
>JAUIHC010000605.1 GCA_030432455.1 Phycisphaerae bacterium
CTCTTCGGGTTTGCGCACGCCGTCGTGGCACGGGACCCCGTGATCCTCGCCTTCGGCTCGATCTGGGAGCCGGGAGTCCTTCAGGACGCCCCCGGTCGGTTCATGCCGTTTGCGGAACGCGACGACTCCGGAATCAGGGAAAGGGATCTCCTGAACTCCGAGATCGACGCCGACCGCATGGAGACGCTGTACCGAGAACTGCAGGTGAACCGTGATCCCTTCTGGTCGATGGCGTTCCGCGTCGAGTCCGGGTCGGCGGCCACCGGGGTGCCGGACGTCGTCCGGTACCTCTCTCCGATTCGGGACGAGGGACGACTGCTCGGCGCCACGGCGGTGGACCTCGGCACATCGGCCTTCCGAGAGATCTCGCATCGCATCGGAATCTCTGATCGCCGGTGGCTGCTCATGAACGGAGAGGGGCGGGGCATCGTCGCCCAGCACGAGGCGGCCGCGGTCCTGACCGGTCGCGAGTCGATCCGCGACGTCGAGCTCGACCAGATGTTCCGGCTCGCGGACGGTGGCGACCTCGACGACCTGCTCCGTTCGGTGCGAAGCGGGGCGTCGGTGGTGACGATCGTCGAACCGGTCGGGACCACGATCGCAGACGCCGATCTCGGGCGACGGGTCGCGGCGCTCACGCGGATCGAGGCGACCGACTGGATCCTGGTGATGGGCGAGCCCGTGGATGTGCTGACCGGCCCCGCCGAGGTGCTCGTGCAGCGGCGGGCGATCCGGGCGGGGCTGGTGGTGATCGCGGCGCTGGCGGTCGTGCTGGTCGGCGCCTGGCGAGCGGTGCTGCGGCCAACCCGCCGGATCGTGGATGCGGTGGAGCGGGCGGCCGCGGGCGACTCGACGGCACGCTCGGGGCTCGTCGGCAACGACGAACTCGCGGTGCTCGGTCGAGCCATCGACGAGGCGATCCCGCGGATGGAGGAACTCGCCACGACCCGAGTCTCGCTGGAGAGTGCGCGTCAGGTGCAGCAGGCGATGCTGCCGCCCGCGGACATCGCCACCGACCGGGTGCGGATCTCCGGTCGGGTGCGACCGAGCGAGGAGACCGGGGGCGACTACTTCGACCACGGCGTCTTCGACGACGGCAGCGTGGTCTTCGGCCTCGGAGATGCGACCGGTCACGGGCTGCCGTCGGCGCTCTTCGCCTCGACCGCGCGGGCGTATGTCCGCGCGATGCTGCGGCGGGAGCAGGCCCTCGATCCGGCGATCTCCGAGGCGAACGATCTTCTCGTGGACGACGCCCGCGGCGGGCTCTTCATGGTGCTCTTCGTGGCGGCGTGGAGTCCGGTCGACGCGGTGCTTCGCGTCGGCAGCGCCGGACATCCGGGATGGCTGCTTCGGCACGACGACGACGCGTACCGGATGCTCGACGCCCCGGGTGTTCCGCTCGGCATCGCCCCGGGCGGGACCTTCGGGACGGCGGAGGTCGGCGGCGTTCACGGGGGCGACCTGGTGCTGGTTGCGAGCGATGGGGCGTGGGAGGTGCGGAACCCCGCGGGCGAGCAGCTCGGTACGGCCGCCCTGCTCGCCCACGCCGCGACGCTCCGCGATCTTCCGCCGGACGAGCAGGTCGATCGGCTCTTCGATCACATCACCGGGTTCGCCGACGGCCGCCCGCTCGACGACGACTGCACGATCGTGATCGCCCGCTTCGATTGACCGCCCGGGGG
>JAUIHC010000104.1 GCA_030432455.1 Phycisphaerae bacterium
GAGCTGGCGGTGGTGCTGGCAGCGATGGAACGCGGCACGCTTCCCGCGACGGCACACACCTCGCCCGATCGCGACGCGTTCCCGGATCTCGATCTGGTGGTCGGCGAGCCGCGGCCCCTCGACGCCGCCCACGCCGTCGTCGTCTCGCTCGGCTTCGGCGGTGCCGACGCCGCGATCGCGGTCGAGCGGGGCGACATCGAGCCGGTCCTCGACCCGGACCCGCCGGTCGCGGAGGCGGACGAGATCGTCGCGACCGGTGCCTCGTGGCTCGTGCCCGAGCGCGGCGGCCTCGAACTCGACGACGATGCCCTCGACGGTCTCGACGACGCCCGCGCGGTGCGACGGCTCGCCCGGTTCGCCCGGCTCGTCCGCGCCGCCGGGATCCTCGCGGTGCGGGATGCCGGACTCGACGAGGCCGAGGTCCGGAGGTCGTCGGCGTTCGTCGGCACCCGCTTCGGCGCCGCCGGCTACACGCTCGACTACTACGACGAACTGATCCGCGACGGACTCGGGGCGGGCAATCCGCTGTACTTCGCCGAGAGCGTGCCGAACATCGGCAGCGCCCAGCTCAGTCTCGGGCTGGGCATCGAGGGCACCACGCTCTCGGTCAGCGGGACGATGCTCGCGGGAATCGAGGCGATTCATCTGGCCCGGCGACATCTGGTCTCCGGGCAGGCCGACCGGGCGATCGTGGTGGTGGCGGAGGAGTCGCATCCCCGGGTCGCGGACGTGCTCCGCCGCCTCGGGCTGCTCGACGATCGGGGCATCGCGGAGGGGGCGGCCGCCATCGTGCTGGAGCGGGCCGGTGTCGCCGCCGACCGAGGAGCGAGGGTCCGCGGGACGCTGGCCGACACGGTCCTGGCCTGGCCGGACCGCGAAGGGCGTGCGGGCATCCGGCAGGCGATCCGAGTCGCCGCCGGCATGGATGGGGGGGCGTGGACTCCTGACGGCGATGTCGTCATTCCCGGGTCGGGTTCGTCCGCGGGTCGGGTGGTCCGCGCGATGCTTCCACGGGGCGTTCGGACGACCCTCGTCGGGTCCGAGGATCGCGTGGAGCGACAGTCGCTCGCCCCGATCGCACCGCTCGTCGAACGACTGCTGGGTACCGAGCGGTTCGCGAGCCGCGTGGTCTGGGTCGATCCGACCGGGGCTGCGGGGAGTGTCGGGATCGCTTCGGTATCATCCGATCGATGACGTCGTCCGAGTTTGAATCCGCAGGTCTCGTCGGGGCCGACGCATCGACGGACTCCCGGATCCCGAGTGATGCGGCCGCCGATGGGTCCACCGACCGCGCCGCGGCGGAGTCGAGGTCGGCGGCCTCGCGCGGCGCGATCGCGAACTGGGCGGCGACCGGTCGAGTCAGCGACCTGCCGGGGTGGCTGGCCCGCGAGATCGCGCCGATTCAGGACGAGGCGACCGAACGCAGTCTGGATGTCGAGCTCGTCGAGCGCCGCAGCGGGTTCGGACTCGTGCGGACGATGGTGGTGCGGGGAGCCGCCCGCCTTCCCGACGACGCCTTCGAGGATGCGGTTCGACGCGGCTACGGCCGCCTGCTCGAAGGCATCCAACCGACACACCTGCTCCGGGTCTGGAACTTCATTCCGCGGATCGAGGCGGACGCCGACGACGGCGTGCGCGACCGCTACATGGTCTTCAACGCCGGTCGGCATCGCGGCTTCGACGATGCGTTCGGTCGAGTCGCCTGGTTCCCCGCCGCCTCGGGCGTCGGCCACGCGGGCGACGCGGTCGTCGTGCATCTGCTCCACGGCGAGGCCGAGGTCGAGCCGGTGGACAATCCGCGGCAGGTCCCGCCCGAGGCGTATTCGGCGAGGTTCGGCCATCCGACGCCCGTCTTCGCACGGGCGGCCCGGGTCCGCTGGTCGGATCGCGTCGGGCTTCTGGTGAGCGGAACCGCCAGCGTCGTGGGCGAGGATTCCCGGCACGACGACTTCGAGCACCAGTTGGAGGAGACGCTCCGCAACCTCGAGGTCGTGGTCGATCAGGGATGGCCCGGCGCGTCGCCCGCGGATCTCGACGACTGGCTGGTGTATCTCCCGAATCCGCTGCGGGCCGATCGGGTGCGGGCGGCGATCGCGTCGCGCTGGCCCGAGCGGTCGCTGCGGATCGTCTGTCGCGGGCAGCGTCTCTGTCGGCGCGACCTTCAGGTCGAGATCGAGTGCGCCGGTCTTCGGCCGGCGGAGGATGACCATCGATGATCACCACGCCGACGAGCGAACGCCGCTGCGACGTCGTCATCATCGGCGCGGGCCCCGCGGGCAGCATCGCCGCCATCGAGCTCGCCCGGGCCGGTCTCGACGTGGTCGTCGTCGATCGCAGCGACTTTCCGCGGTTCCGCATCGGCGAATCGATGCTCCCCCACACGCAGCGGCTCATGGAGGAGCTCGATCTCATGGACCGGGTGCGGGCGCTGCCGCACGTGGTCAAGAAGGGTCTCGAGGTCGAGTTCGGCGACGGCCGCCGCGATGCCGCGGCGATCTCGTTCGCGGAGATGTTCGGCGACGGGGTCAAGCAGACATTCAACATCCGACGCTCGATCTTCGACCGGATGCTCGCGGACACCGCCGCCGAGGCGGGGGCGGAACATCGCTTCGGCGAGTCGGTCACCGGCTTCGACGGTCTCGACCACGGCGACGTGCGGGTCCGATTGCAGGGCGGGTCGATCCACGCCGACTGGCTCATCGACGCGAGCGGTCAGGCGTGCGTGCTCGGTCGTCATCTGGGCACCCGCCGGTTCCTGCCCGGCTTCCGGAACGTCTCGTACTTCGAGCACTTCGAGGGCGTCCGACGGAACACCGGCGATCGCGACGGCTTCGCGACGCTCGCGATGTGTCGCGAGGGCTGGTTCTGGATGATCCCCCTCGACGAGACGACGACCAGCATCGGTGCCGTCATCGACGATCGGCTCGCCCGCGAGATTCCCGTTCCCGCCAATCGTCGCCTGCAGTGGTGCCTCGAGCACTGCCCGGCGATGGCGGAGCGGATGACCGAGGCGACCGGCCCCGAGACCAACCAGACCGTCGGGGACTTCTCGTACACCTGCGGTCCGCACGCGGCGGACGGCTGGTTCATGGTCGGCGACGCCGCGGCGTTCATCGATCCGGTCTGGTCCACCGGTGTGAGCCTCGGGCTCGACGGTGGCGTGCATGCGGCGCGTCGGATCATCGACGTCGCCCGGGGACGGCGGCGACCGACCGACGCGACCGCGGCGCATCACGCCCGCATCGCGCGGCTTCGAAAGGTCTTTCTCGGGCTGATCCGGAACTTCTACGACCATTCGTTCCGGGAACTCGTCGTCGCGGGACGCGGTCCGCTGGAGGTGCATCGCGCGGTCGTGAACATGCTGGCGGGCGACGTGTTCTCCGGCGTGCCGCTGCGGGTGCGATGGCGGTGGGACCTCATGATGGCCTTCCGCGAGATCAACCGGTTCCGACCGCTCAACGAACGCATCCGGCCGCACTCGCTGCTGCAGTCGGCGGGCCTCCGACTGCCCGAACCCAATGCGGGCGTGTGCCGCGGCGTGCCGCGTCGGAAGGTCGGGGCTCCGGCATGGCAGTCGGTCTGATCCGGGCGGTCGTCGACGCGGCGATCGCCGATCCCGGTCGCCCCGCGGTCATCGAGATCGATTCGCGCGTCACCGCCTCGCGATCGGCGATCCTTCAGGAAGCGCTGCGGCTGGCGGCGGCGCTCGACGAGTCGGCGCCCGCGGGGGCGACCGTCATGCTGCATGGCCCCGGCGGTGCGGCGTACTGGGCGGGACTGCTCGCGGTCTTCGGGACGGGGCGGCGACTGCTCCCGATCGGGGTCGAGATCGTGTCCGCCGATCGGACGGCGCTCGCCGAGGCACATCAGGTGGCGGCGATCCTCGAGACCTCGCCCGAGTCGGCCTGGGCTGATCCGCCGGTCGGGATCCCGGTCATTCCCATCCAGCCGACCCACGGCGACGACCTCGATCCGACCACCGCGAACGGTCGACTCGACCGCGGGGCCACGGCGAGCCTGCTGCTGCGCAGTTCGGGCACCACGGGGCGACCCAGCGTCGCGCTTCGCGAGGCGACGGCGCTCGACCGGGTGTCGGCGACGCTCGTCGAGGTGCTCGGGCTGCGGCACGACGACCGCGTGCTCGCGACGCTCCCCATGCAGCACGCCTACGGAATCGAGCACGGCGTCATGGCGCCGATGCGGGCGGGCGCGACCGTCGCGTTCAAGCCGGGCTTCGATCTCATGGCCGGGGCGGAGGCGCTGCTCGACGGCACGACCGTCTTTCCCGCGGTGCCGGTCACGCTCGAGGCGGCGACCCGCATCGCGCGGTCGGGTCACACCCTTCGGCTCGTCTACACCGCCGGATCACCGCTTCCCGACGCGGTGCGTGCCGCGTTCGAGACGGCGTGGAGCGTCCCGGTCGGCGATCTCTACGGAATGACCGAGGTCGGCACGATCACCTGGGGATTCAAGAACGACCGTCGTCCCGTGCCCGGCGTCTCGATCGGAGTCGTCGATCCCGACGCGGATGACGAGGCGGCGAGGATCCATCCGCACGGATCCGGCGAGATCGTCGTCGCGAGCGACGCGATGTCCTCGGGCTCCGTCGCCGATGCCGACGCGCGACCGGATCCCGGCCGCCGGATCGACGGGCATCTCCGCACCGGCGACCTCGGCGAGATCGACGAGCTCGGGCGGGTGCGGATCACCGGTCGCGCCAAGCTCCAGTTCGATGTCGGCGGACTCAAGGTCAACCCGGAGGAGGTCGAGTCGGTGCTCCGCCGTATCCCCGGGGTTCGCGAGATCGTGGTGGTTCCGCTCGAACTCAGCGAGACCGTCACCCGGGTCATGGCGGTGGTGGTGCCCGGGGTTGGGGTCGATCGACCGACGCTCGACGCCGCGCTCCGCGCGGCCGCCCGAGCGGAGCTCGCCGGACATCAGCGACCGCGGATGGTGCGGTTCGTCGAGTCGTTGCCGCGCTCCGCGACCGGAAAGCTCCTGCGAGGACGCCTGATCGCGGACATCACCGTGCCGGGCGGATGACCCCGCCGAGCATCCACGCGATCCCGGCGACCACCAGCCACTGCGCCATGCCCGCCAGGGCGGGCGTCGCCCGCACCGACGGGCCGATCGCGAGGGCGATCGCGGCGAGCCCCGCGTGCCACCGCCAGCCGATCCACCCGGCGGCCGCCACCGTCCAGGGTGACGCGGGAAGCGTGATCCCGGCGATGGCGCCGACGGCGAGGGCGGTGATCGCGAGCAGCCGGTTCGTCCAGGTCTCCGGACGCCGGCCGCGAAGCGGGCCGGGCGAGAGCAGTCGGTCGAACCGCCGGACGAACGATCGGCCGACGCCGCGCCCTCCGCCCCACGGCACGGGAACGAGGGCGACCAGCAGGAGCCAGAGGTAGATCGCGATGCCTTCGGGCCAGTCGCGACGGAATCGGTAGTGACTCACCCGGGTCTCGCGCGGGTGATAGATCGCGGGGATGTCGATCGGGATCACCTCGACGCCGCGCCACGCGATCCGCGTGATCATCTCCTGCTCCCACGCATAGCGGCCGCTCACCCCGCGGAGGCCGGCCGCCGCGGCCACCGGCCACGCCCGGTAGCCGCACGGGGCGTCGCCGATCGCCACGCCGCAGTGGGCCCGGATCGCGAGATTCGAGAAGAACCGACCGACGAGATTCTTCCGGGGCTGATCGGGATGGAGCGGCCATCGGCAGCCGATGACCATCGCGTCGGGATGCCGGTCGATGATCGCCACGGTCGCGGGGATGACCGACGGATCGTGCTGGCCGTCGGCATCGACCGAGATCGCGGTGCGGACGCCGAGTCGATGCAGGTGCTCGAAGCCGACCCGCAGGGCGCCCGCCTTGCCGAGATTCCGGGGACAGTCGATGACCTCGCGAACCACACCGTCGGCGACGAGCGCCCGCGCGATCGCATCGCTCCCGTCGGTGGCCCCGTCGTTCACGACCCAGACCGGCAGCCCCGAGGCGGCACACCCCCGCAGCACCGCTTCAATGGTGCCGGCGTTGTCATAGACCGGAACGAGAATCGCGACATCGTCGGGCATGGGACCGCGGGTTCTACCACGGGGTGCCCCCCCGTGATCTCCGTGGGAACCCACCGTCGATAGACTCACGCCCCGCGATGACCGGGTTCGACCTGCAGTCCATTCTCGACGCGTACGGCGGGCCGCCGATGGCGGGGGATGCGGCGCATCTCAACCCGCGGTTCCTCGACCTGCTCCGACTGACCGGGTTCGATCGACGATTCGTCGGCGGCGAGGGGGCGGTGCTCTTCGACGAGCGTGGCGACCGGTACATCGACGCGATCGGGGGCTACGCGTGCCTCTCGGTCGGACGACGCCATCCGGTGGTCCACGACGCGCTGGAGCAGGCGCTGCGGATCGCGCCGCCGACCCTCGTCCAGTTCGAGGTGCCACCGTTGGCGGTGGCGCTCGCGGATCGGCTGAAGCGGTTCGTGAATCGACCGGAGGACCGCGTCTTCTTCGTGAACAGCGGCACCGAGGCGGTCGAGGCGGCGATGAAGATCGCCCGCGCCGCGACCGGCCGCGCCGGCTTCGCGCACTGGTCCAACGCCTTCCACGGACTGACCTTCGGGGCTTTGTCGCTGAACGGTGCGACCTGGCTCCGGCGTGGGTTCGAGCCGCTGGTGCCGGGGTGCCACGAGGTGCCCTTCGGCGATCTCGACGCGCTTCGCCGGACGCTCGCCGACGAGTCGATCGCGGCGTTCTTCTTCGAGCCGATTCAGGGCAAGGGGGTGATCGAGCACGCCGCCGGAGTGCTGCGGGATGTCGCGGAGATCTGTCGCGCGACCGGCACCCTGCTCGTGGCCGACGAAGTGCAGACCGGCCTCGGGCGCACCGGGTCGGCGCTGGCGAGCGATCAGGACGGCGTTCAGCCCGATCTCGTCTGCCTCTCGAAGGCCCTGAGTGCGGGCATGGTGCCGGTGGGGGCGGTTCTCGGGCGGGCTGGGATCTTCGATCGCGTGTTCGATTCGATCGAGCGATCGGTGGTGCACTCCTCGACCTTCCGCGAGAATCCGCTGGCGATGACCGCCGGTCTGGCGGTGCTGCAGGTGCTCGACGACGAGCGTCTGGTCGAGCGCTCGGCGACGCTTGGCGGTCGTCTCGCGGACGGTCTTCGCGCCCTCGCCGCCCGCGAGCCGGGGATCCGAGCGGTTCGGGGCCGGGGACTCATGATCGGCGTGGAACTCGATCCGAGGGCGATGGCCTTCGATCTGCCGGGCTTCGGCTCGCGCACCCCGACGCTCGTCGCACAGGCGGTCTGCCTGCGTCTGCTCGCCGAGCATCGCGTGCTCGTGCAGTCGACCGCGAAGTCGAGCGCCGTCGTCAAGATCGTGCCGCCCCTCGTGCTCGAGGACGCCGATGCCGATCGGATCGTCGAGGTGTTCGCCGCCACCCTCGCGGACCTGCGTCGGGGGCGTGGGGCGGGGCTCCGGGGGCTCCTGGACATGCTGCACCGGGCACCGGACGTGGTCCTGAGAGAGAGCCTCCGCTGACCCCGCTACAGCCCGGCCCGAGCGGCGCCGGTGTAGAGCCAGACGCCGAGCCCGAGGGTGAAGGCGAGGTCGCCGTAGATCGCGTGCTCGATGTCCACCAGCAGGCCGCTTCGGCGTCGCAGGAGCGTGGTCGTGAAGACGACCCCGCCGATGAAGGTGATGAGCACGGGTTCCCAGCGGTGCATGACGACATGACCGAAGGCGAAGGTGGTCGCCGCGATCAGCACGAACCACGGCCCGTCGCCGAAGAGGTCGCGGTAGCGATGATGCAGAAAGGTTCGGTAGAGCACGCCCTGCGGCACGACCGAGGCGAGCGGGTAGAGGATCATCACCGCCACCCACATGCCGGTGCGTTCACGCGGGAACGACAGGAACCACTCCGGCTCCATCACCCACGCGAAGAACGCGAGTGCCGGGCCGAGCACCATGAATCGCGCGAGCACGCCCGGCAGACCGCTCCGGACACCGCCCACTCCCCAGAGCAGCGATCGATCGAGATCGGGCTGGCGTCGCAGGAACACGAGCGCCGCGATCGCGCAGAGCCAGAGCACCGGAATCGGCGGCAACGATCGCGTCGGCGCCGCCGCCACCGCCAGCGGGATGAACCAGAACAACACGATGAACTCTGCGAGTCGGCGGGGCATGGTGGTGTGGGTGACCACGGAGGTCACGGGGAGACCCCTTCGTGGTGAACCAGGAACACTCAGTACCAAGGCCGATCAGGGAGTGACTTGAACGCCTTCCAGATGTCGAGCATCTCGTCGCGGCAGCACTCCGTGGCGGGGAGCGATCGTGCGGAAGGGGGGTGGGCGAGGGCGTCGAGGATCGGGCGGTCGTCGAAGCCGCCGTAGGTGTGGGCGTCGTCGATGGTGCCGGCGTAGCGGATCGCGTCCACGCGGGCCCACCAGCACGCCGCGTAGCACATCGGGCACGGTTCGCTGCTCGAGTACACCGTGCAGCCGGAGAGGTCGTGCGTGCCGAGCACGCGACACGCCTCGCGGAGGGCGACCATCTCGCCATGGGCGGTCGGATCGCCGTCGGCGAGTACGCGGTTCACACCCTCCGCGACGATCTCACCGTTCTTCACGATGACGCAGCCGAAGGGGCCCGCGGCCCGGTGCTCGAGGGCGACGGCCCGCGCGAGCTCGATCGCCCGGTGCATGAAGCGGCGGTCGTCGTCCGGCCCCGGCCCGCTCACTCGTCGGTCGCCTCGGGGATCTCGATCAGGGTGTAGTACGCCCGCGGGTGCAGGAGTGGCTCGTCGTCGGCGTCGCGCAGGCGGTCGAGTCGGAGTTCGTGCACGTAGCCCGGGCGGCGGGGGCCGCAGACGAGGTTCACCTCGAGTCCGTCCGCCGAGACCTGCGCGAGCGTCACCGCGACCGCCTCGGTGTTCGTCTCGGGGCTG
>JAUIHC010000606.1 GCA_030432455.1 Phycisphaerae bacterium
GCGCCCACCGGAAGCAGAAGGTGCAGTACGCGTGGCAGGTCTGGCCGGCGGCGGGGAAGAACAGCACCGTCTGGTCGTACTTGTGCTGGATGCCGGGCACCGGCTCGCCGTTCACGGTCGGCACGTTGTGGGTCGTCTGCCCCGCGGGATGCGGATTGAGGTCGTACTGGATCTCGCGGATCGCCGCGTCGAGCGCGGTCTTGTCGCCCGCGTTCATCAGGGCCCGCACCCGCTCGAACTGCTCGGGCGACAGCATGTCGGGGTGCGGAAAGGTCAGACGGAAGATCGGATCGTCGGGAACCGCGTTCCAGTCGATGAGTTCCTCCATTACGTAGCGGTTGGTCCGGAAGGGCAGCACCAGCGACACGACCTCGATGCCCTCGCGGATCTCGTCGTCGAGCAGATCCCACTCGGGCTGCTTCGCGACGTTGCCGCGGATGATGGGCTGGAACCGCTCGGGCTCGAACGATGGCCGACCATCGGTCGGAGCGCTGTTCGGATCGGCCTCGACGCGGGGGCGGGTCGGGGGCGTGTTCTCCTGGATCATGGCGGTGTGGCCTCCAGCGGCCGAGGTGGCACGGGCCGACGCGATGACGGCGGTCCGTGTCCACGGGGTCGTGGGTGTCACCCTGGGTATCGAGGCCCCGACGCCGGGGCGGGCAACCGAGATGAGTGGGCCACACGCCGCCGGCGATCCCGCAGGAGCGTCCGAATCCATGGGTCGGAACGCTCGTCTCGGCTCTCACCGAGTTGGAGATCACACCGGGCACACGGCCCGCGATCCGCCGGCGATCGATGATCGCGACGAATCGGAAGGTCCACTATAGGGCGGAAGGCGGGATTGTGGGCCGTCTCACGCCGATTCGCGGGCGTGCCGATCCGCGATCCGCCGGGAGAGCATCGTGAGCGGCATCAGCAGGGCGACCGAGAACTGGATCACCCCGGCCAGAATCCACGCTCCGGAGACGCCGAACGCCGATTCCACGTCTCCGGCAACGCCTTGCGCGGCGGCGACGCCGAGGTTCATGAGGGCCATGTAGGCCGTGAACTGCGTGGCGGCGACGATCGGTCGGCACACACCGAAGCACACGGCGAAGAACGCGGCGTTGATGCAGCCGAGCAGGGCGCTCTCGGCCACGAGATACGACCAGACGATCGTGCGATCGCGGAAGACGTCGGACTCCATGCCGACGCCGAAGGAGACGAGGAGCACCGCGAGCAGCACGCTGCACATCGCGACGAGTCGCCGCGGGCCTGCGGCGTCCGCGAGGAATCCGCCGATGACGGCGCCGAGAAGGCCCGCGACCACGGCCGCGCCGCCGGTCGCGGCGCCGTACTCGGCCTGCGACCAGCCGAAGGTCTTCACGAAGAGCACCGCGCCGATCGGCGACAGCATCCCGCTGGCGGTGGTGGCGAGGAGCGCGACGACGCCGGTCGCGATCGCGGCCCGATGCGAGAACGCGCCCGCGAGCGATCGCAGCAGGTCGAGCGTCCGGGGCGTCGGCGCGTCGGCGGCGTCCGGTCGTCGGTCATCGTCATCCGGACGAGCGTCGCCGCGGGCGATCGGACCGCCCGGCCACGCCTGCTGGCCCGGATGCTCGACGGTCAGCAGCGGGAGCAGGGCGATCGCCGCCACCAGCACGATCATGCCCGCGAACGCCGCGTGCAGTCCGCCA
>JAUIHC010000607.1 GCA_030432455.1 Phycisphaerae bacterium
CGCGTCGGTTCGGGTTCGGTGGGCGGATGGACGCGAGACGAGGATGGCCGGTCCGTTCCAGCCTGGTCAGCGGGTGCGACTGTCCCCGGAGGTCGATGACTGATCGAGCCGGTTGGTGCGATGCCACCGGACCGCGCCGCCCGCAGACCCCGTCCGTCGGGCGCTGAGCTCAGTTGGCTGGAGCATCCCCGTTGATCATCCTTCGGATGGGGAAGGTCGGTCGGCGTCACCGACCCCGGGTGCCTCCAACGCCGCTTCGCGGCGTACGAGTCGTACACTCCACCCCGTCGGGCGCTTAGCTCAGTTGGCTAGAGCATCCCCGTTACAGGGGGAAGGTCGCTGGTTCGAGTCCAGTAGCGCCCATTCCGGTCGAACCTCAACCTTCGGTTGGGTTCGGCCTGTCATGGACGCTCGGCGGATCTGCGATCCGCCCGACGGGCTCCGCCCGTCGCTGTCCTGGCGACCTCGCTTCGCTCCGTTCGAGTCCAGTAGCGCCCATTCCGGTCGAACCTCGACCTTCGGTTGGGTTCCGCCTGTCATGGACGCGCTCACGAGCAGTTCCAGGCTCCGATCAGGAGGCCGAGATCTGCGGCGTCCACGGTTCCGCTGCCGTCGAGGTCGGCGACCGAGTCGGTGGTGCCGAACGCGCCGATCAGGAGACCGAGGTCGGCCGCGTCCACGCGGCCGTCGCCATCGAGATCGGCGTCGCAGTCGATGCTCGGCAGATCGACCACGACCTCGAGCCGCGGCCTGAGGGAGAGGTCGGTGGCGTCGTGACCGTGCACCCGCCATGCTCGCTCGCCGGTCGGAAGGATCGCCCAGCCGTGATTCGATCGGGGCTGCACCGACCAGAGTCGAATCGATCCCGTCACGTCGAACGCGAAGGGGCCGTTGCGTCCGGCGGCGAAGCCCTCGGGAATCCACGGAACCTCGGGCGAATCGCTCGTGTCGTCCCACTGGATGCCGTTCCCGCCGACACTCGTGGTCCAGGTCGCATCGCTGTCCCAGGGGACCAGCATGGGGTGCAGTCGAATCCCGCTTCCGGCATTGTCGCCCTGCAGATGGAGCCGGGCCTGCACGACGGTGGACCCCGCCGGGAGGCCGCCGGGCCCGCGAAGATCGTCGTAGCGGAGCAGGCCCTGACTCGGGCGAGAGAGACCGTCGGGATCGGAGGCGTCGATGACCAGCGGATCCGCATCCGCGAACGCCGTGGTGGGCGCTCCGCGTCGAATCATGGTGTCGACCCCCCCTTCATAGCCGCCGAGGCCATGCACGAGATCGACGATCACCCGATCGGGCGTTTCGGTGGTGATGATCAGCCGGGGCGGACTCGTCGATTCCGACGAGTCGATCTGCACCAGATCGTCGCCGCCGAGCGGCCGGATCACGATGCCGAGATCGGGATCACCCGCGATCCACGCCCGGACCAGCGAGGTGACATCGAACTCCAAGGAACCCATCGGCACGCTCGGGAACTCCGCGATCGGGACCGCGTCGCATTCCACGCCCGGAGTGACGCCGTCGCGACCGAAGTCGTCCCACCCCGACGACTCATCCCAGTGCACCCGCATCCGATGAATCGCGATGCCGTCTCCCGGGTCGCTGATCGAGAGGCGGATCCTCGCCGCGAAGATCGGGCGATCGGGGTCGACCATGCCCTGCGTCACGAGTT
>JAUIHC010000608.1 GCA_030432455.1 Phycisphaerae bacterium
GGAATCTCCGCTCGTCCGGACCATCCACCCCAGACCGCTCAACATCGGTCCTCCTCGCGTCCGACCGAATGCCCGCGATGGATCCTCGGCGTCGAGTCGCCGACGACCCCCGGGCGTCCCCCGGGAGAGGGGGAGTCGTCGGTCATGGACGGACCGGCGTGGACCATGACACACGGTCGGAGCGAGCGATGGATCACGGGCACGAGGTCGGAGCGAACGGGGCGGCGATGGCCGCGGTTCGGAACATCAGTCACATCGCGACGCTTCCCGAGGTGACCGTCCGGATCATCGATCTGGTCGAGGATCCGTCGTCGAGCGCCCGCGACCTCCACGAACTCATCGCCTCGGATCCGGCGCTCACCGCCCGGATGCTCAAGGTCGTGAACTCGGCCTTCTACGGGCTGCCCCGACAGATCGCCTCGATCAACCGGGCGGTCTCGCTGCTGGGGCTCAACGCGGTCAAGAACATCGCGGTGGCCGCGAGTCTCGCCAAGCTGTTCCGAGGCGGGGCGGTCGGACCGAACTTCGATGCGCACGATCTCTGGACGCACTCCTGCGCGACCGCCGCGGCGGCGCGGACCGTGGCGGCTCTGGCGGGCCGGAAGGGAGCCGCCGACGAGGCATTCCTGGCCGGTCTGGTGCACGATGTGGGCGTCCTCGTCGAACTCCAGCATGATCGGGCCCGGTTCGCCGCGGCGGTGGATCAGGCTGCGGTGACCGGCGACCTTCGGACCGCCGAGCGCACGGCGCTCGGGGACACGCACGAGGGCTTCGGCTCCGCTCTCTGCGAGCACTGGAAGTTCCCGTCGAGCCTCGTCTGGGTCGCGGGGCACCACCACGAACCGATGGCGGTGCCGGGCGCGAACCGCGATCTCCCGCTCATCGTCCATGTCGCGGACCACGTCGCGGGCGAGATCGCGGGCGGCTTCACCCTCGATCTGCGGTCCGACGGCCCTGATCCGGCGGTCCTCGACGCCCTCCGGCTCGGCCAGACTGCGCTCGAGGAGATCCGCGAGACCGTCCGCGAGGTCATGGCCAGCGACGACGAGATGATGGCCGCCGCCTGAGTCCGGCGAGGCGGATCGCGTGGGATCGGCCTACCATCCGGTCGTCATGGACGCCTATCGCGTGGACTTCGGACGACCGATCGCCCTGTTCGCCCTCTCGAACGTGGCGCTGGTGCCGCACCTTGCCCAGCGGTTCCACATCTTCGAGCCGCGCTATCGCCAGATGATCCGGGAGGCGATCGAGGCCGGTCACGGCGACCTCGATCGGGCGTCCCCGATCGCGGTCGCCCTGACCAACGCGTCCGACGGCGAGTCCGCCGATCTTCGACCCGTGGTCTGCGTCGGCCGGCTGACCGGCGTCGAGCCCTTCGACGACGGTCGCTTCGACATCGTGCTGCAGGGCATCTGCCGGGCGAGCATCGACGAGGTCGATGCCGCCGAGGGCACTCGCCTCTACGATCGCGCGTGGCTGCGTCCGCTCGCCACCGCCGAAGGCACCGAGCCGCCGATGCCGGAGGTCCGGCGGACCGTGCGTTCGCTGCTCTCCAACCCCAGACTCAGTCGGCTGTGCGTCGGCGAGTTCGTCCGCGGCCTCGCCTCGCACGAGGAGCTGCCGGTCTCCGCGATGCTCGATCTCGTCGGCTTCGTGACCTTCTCCGA
>JAUIHC010000609.1 GCA_030432455.1 Phycisphaerae bacterium
CGTCAGCAGCCATAGGGGTCCGAAGGCGAGACCGACGATCGTCGGTCGAATGGCATCCGATCTGAGCATGGGCAGGGGTTTCCCGAGGCGAATCGGACCGGGTCCGACGCGAGAACCAGTGTACGGGCACGACCGTCGGATCCAGCGGGATTTGGACCGGCGGGGCCGGAGGAGGTTCCGTGACCGGCGGTGATCGACCGGAGGGATGATCGGACCTTTCGGTGCACTTGTGGTCGAGGCCGATCGCCGACTCAATCGGCCCCGAATCCCGGGCGATCCGGCTGGCGTCGCAGCCGCCGCATCGGGAGGGCGACGATCTCGCGAGTTCGCAACGTCGCCACGAGGTGGTCGAGCAGCACCGGCCGCCCCTGCCAGCAGTCCACCCCGACGTCGGTCGCCCGCCCGATCTCCTCCAGACGCCCGTGCGTGTGACCGTAGAGGTGGCACGAGCCGCGGCGGTTTCCGCGCCACGACCGCATTGGATAGTGGCAGCAGACGACCCGGTCGCCCCCGCTGGATCCAGCGGGCCACCGGACGTCGAGGAGGTCGTGCACCGCGTCGAAGATCGCCCGATAGTCGGCGTGCTCGGGGTCGTGATTGCCGCGGACAAGCACGATCCGCCCGACCGCGAGACGGTCGCGGATCGATCGAGCCACGCGGATCTTCTCCCGTTTCGACCCGAGGTCGCCGACGAAGTCGCCGAGATGCAGCAACAGGTCGTCCGCCCCGGCGGTGGCGTTGATCGCCTCGACGTACGCCTCGTCCATCGCCGACCCGTCCGAGAAGGGACGATCGTACGACGCCACCGCCGACTCCTGCCCGAAGTGCGTGTCGGCGGTCACGAAGACCCGCCCGTTCGGCGATGGCGTGGCGAGGGGATGCGGCATGGTCAGTCGCCGCCCTCGGCCGTTGTCGTCGATCCCTCACGCAACCGCACCAGTTGCACCCGTTCGAGATTGCAGACGGCGCGGCGGGGACGGGCGCGGGGTTCGAGTCGGGCGGTCAGTTCGCCGGACTCGGTCGCCTCGATGACGCCGAGATCGCGCCACTGGAATTCGTCCCAGCCGTCGGTGCCCTCGATTCGGCCGTCCGCGGTCGCCTCGCCCAATCGGAATCGGACCGGGGTCCCGGCGTCGCGGCTCGGGCACGCGGATCGGATCCGCACCAGAAAACGGCCCGGCGTCGGGAGATCCACCGTCCACTCGAGCGCGTCGTCGCTCCGGGTCCAGTGCCCCCACGTCGTTCGGCCGTCCTGTCCGAGTCGTTCCCGCCGGATCGTGGTGCCGTCCGGGAACGCGTCCTCGGCGTCGAGTCCGATGCCCGACGCCGGGTCTTCGGTCGCGATCACTCGATAACTGCACAACCGCGACGCCGTCGCATCCGCATCGGGATCCATGCGACGCAGCGACGCGAGCACCCGCGACCATGGAATCACGACGAGGGACGTTCGTGCCCGTCGAGCCGCGATCCAGCCGACCAGGCGGCCGTCGAGATCGATCGCGGGTCCGCCCACGGCATGGAGCGGACGATCCGCGTCGATGAGATGGACCGGGCCGAAGCCGCTGCTCAGGCGACTGGTGCCGGTGGACGTGTTGCCGGGAACGAGTTCCCGACTCCGATCGGGCCGCAGGCCGAGGGTGAGTTCGAGCGTGCGAGTCTCATCACC
>JAUIHC010000105.1 GCA_030432455.1 Phycisphaerae bacterium
ACAGAGACCAATGGACCGGCAAGTCGCCTCATGGTTCCCAGTATTCGGCCGAAGCCGTCGAGACCGACTCCCGTGCCCGCAACGCCACCAGACCCCCGCGAGACGCCTCGCCCCGCCCGACGAGCGGCATCGCGGACCCGTCGCCGCTCACGCCTGCTCCGGCGCCTCCAGAACCACCGTCAGGCGGCGCTTCCACGGCCGAGCCGGTGTGATCTCCTGCCGACCGCTCGGTTCGTCGCCTCCTTCGAAGTCTCGACGACCGAAGGGGTTGGCGGCGAGCAGGCCGTAGGTTCGGGCGTGCCAGAACGTCGGACCCTCCGGTCCGGGCGAACCATCGATGAGGCGGACCCGGACGAGCCGCCCCCCGATCGGTCCCTCGGCCAGCACCCACGCGGATCGCCGTCCCCAGCAGGCGCGGTCGCGATGGCCCTCGGCGTTCTCCAACCGTCCACGGGCTCGCGGACCTTCGGCCCGCAGCGTGGACGCGAGCCGCATCGCGATCGTGCCCTCCTTGGTGTCGCCCAGCACGCACGCCTCGATCGGTCGAAGCTCGACCTCGAGATCGATGCGACGGCGACCGGGACCGGCGGAGAATCGCATCGACCGGGTCTCGGTCGCGATGACGCCGTCGGGGGCGATCCAGTCCGCGGCGAATCGAATCGTGTCCTCGCCCACGACCTCGTGCTCGCGGACCTCGATGCGGCACGCGGGATCGTGCCAGAAGTCGTGGCCGTCCACATCGCCGTGGGCGACCCAGAGCCCGCGATGATGCGGGTGATCCTCGGTCTCGCCCTCGACCTCCGCGAACGGGAACGACCGGAGCACCATCCGATCTCCAGGCGCGAAGAGCGGCCAGACCGCGGGCGTGCGGTCGTCGGCGCCGAATCGCAGGGTCGCGAACGGCCGGTCGCCGGCCCGCACGTCGTATCCCTCGCCACCCGCGCGGGGCCCGATCGAGATCGCCGGCGCCGGAATCGAGGGTGCCGCGTCTCCCGTCGCCGCGCCCACCATGGCATCGAACCGCGCCCTCTGGGACTGGAACGCCCGGACCCGAGGTTCCGGCGGCGGGGTGTGCGCCTCGAGCAGCACCATGCCGGCGTAGCCGTCCGCCGCGACGAGCTCGATCAGATCGGCGAAGGGATAGTCGTCCGCGTCGAGCTCGCGGACGTGCATCGTGCCGCCGAAATACGGTCGCAGCAGGTCGTAGTGACGCCGAAGCCCCAGGCCCCGCAGATCCTGCGGATTCGAGTTCCAGCACACCCGCACCGCGGCGTGATCCGCGGCCCGGACGATGTCCCGAATGATGGTCGGATCGGCGCACTGGCCGTGCACCTCCAGCCTGATCTCCTGCCCGAGGTCGGCGGCGATCGGCCCGACCTCGGCGAGCGAAGCCGCGATCTGCGCGATCGTCGCCTCCCGCTCGACGCCCTCGTGGAACGAATCGGGCTTCACCTTGACGCCCGAGCCGCCGACATCCGCGGAGAGCCGCAGGTACTCGATGGTCGCCGCCTTGGCGGCGGCGAGCCGGGCGGGATCCGGCGAATCGAACCGCTCGTCACTCCCGAGCCCGACGAGCGTGACCGGCGAGTCGGCGACCATCGCCCGCACCTCGGCCCGCGCCGCGGCGTCGAGACCGGGCTCGACGCCGTGGGCGTGCGTGGTGCGAAGTTCCACGCCCTCGAGACCGCCCGACTCGCACGCCGCCAGCAGATCGGGCAGCGTGAGATCCCGTCCCCAGAGATAGGTGACCAGCCCGAACCGCGGGGCCGCCACGCCCGCGCCGAACGCTCGTCCACGCCATGCGGTCGCGAGTGCGGACGGGCCGGCGACGAGTGCCGGGCCCCCCGCAGCCAGCGCGGCGGAGGTGGCGGCCGAGTTGGCAAGGAATGTTCGGCGATTCATGGGAGCCCGGGACTCGTGATCGGAGACTCGCGACGATGTCGTCATGCCCGGCGAACGACGCCGAGGCTCAGAAGGTGAACGGCTCGCGATCGGTCCGTCGAAGCAGGGCCGTCGATTCCGGATCGCCCCTGATCTCGGTGGCGTCGGCGTTCACCCGGAGTTCGCGGCCGAGGGTCACCGGCGTGACGGCCAGGTCCACCTCGTTGGCGAGGAGGTGGTCACGCATCCGACTCCACGCCTCGGCGGCGGTCGGCGACGACTGCCACGCCGCGCTCACGCCGTCGGGATCGGTCGGCGTGCCGCGGATGTGCGACAGGATCCCGAGGTGGCAGTACGCCGACGAGAGATGACCATCCTCGATCGAGGCGTTGAGCCGCGTCGGGTCGTCCGCCCGCACCGCATCCACGAAGTTCGCGAAGTGATCGCCGCCTCCCGTCCACTCCTGCCGCGTCACGCCGTCGTGATCGATGAAGTCCGCCCGGGAGTACGAGTTGGAGATGCGGACGATGCCGTGCTCGCCGTGGATGACATTGCCGATCGACTGTCCCTCGACGGTGTCCATCGCCCAGTCGCCGGCCTGCGCCGCCTTGTTCCTCGGCAGCCCCCGGACCTCGAAGACGAGCGGCACGCCGCCCCGCAGGTACACCGCCACCTGCGTGTTCGGCGAGTCGCCGTCGTCCTCGTCTCCAAATCGGCCGCCGACCGACATCACCCGCGTCGGCATCGTGTCCCAGCCGAGCGCCCAGCGGGCGATGTCCATCTGGTGGATGCCCTGATTCCCGAGATCGCCGTTGCCGGTGTGCAGGTCCCAGTGCCAGTCGTAGTGCAGGGCGCCTCGCCGCAGCGGCTCGTACGCGACCGGCCCGAGCCAGCGGTCGTAGTCCACGGTGGCGGGCACGAACTGCGGGCCGCTCACGCGTCCGATGGGTCGGCGGGGCTTGTAGCACAGACCCCGGGAGCAGCGGACCCGGCCGAGACCGCCACCCCGGACGAAGTCGATCGCGCTGCGGACCGCCGAGGATGACCGGCTCTGCGTGCCCGTCGCGCAGACCTTGCCGCTGCGCCGCGCCGCCTCGACGATCCGGGCTCCCTCCTCCACCGAGTGCGAGACGGGCTTCTCGACATAGACATGCCTGCCCGCGTCGAGCGCCCAGCAGGCGAGCATCGCATGGGTGTGGTTCGGCGTCGCGATCGCGATCGCGTCGATGTCGTCCCGATCGAGGAGCGTGCGGACATCACCGGTGGTCTCGACCTCGAACGGGGCGCGGGCCTTCGCCCCCGCCGCACACTCCGCGGCCCGCCGCCCGAGCACCGCCGAATCGACATCGCAGAGCGCGACGACCCGGACGCCGGGAAGGCGGGCGAAGGACTGCACATGATTCCAGCCGCGGCTCCGAACCCCGACCACCGCGATCCGCACGTCGTCCGACGAAGACTCGGCCGCGGCCGGTGGATTCCCGGCCTCCTGCGGGCTCGTCGTCGCCGCCTGAACCGTGGCGGGAAGCATCGAGGCGGCGGCCCCGCTCGCGGAGAACGCGAGGAAGTCGCGACGGTTCGGTCGCGGGGGTCGAGGGGGTCGGTGGTGTCGGTTCATGCCTCGACGGTATCGGCTGCCGGGCGGAAGGCAAGATCGCCCCCGGAGATCGATCAGGCGGCGTCCGCGTCCCGGCGGCCGAGTCGCGACCGCAGGGTCTCCACCACCACGAAGAACACCGGCACGATCAGGAGACTCAGAAGCGTGGACGCGATCATGCCGCCGAGCACGGTGGTGCCGATCGAGTGCCGGGCGTTCGCACCGGGGCCTCCCGCGACCACGAGCGGCATCACCCCGAGGATGAAGGCGAACGCGGTCATCAGGATCGGCCGCAGTCGAAGTCGTGCCGCCTCCATCGCCGCCTCGACGATGCCCGCCCCCTCCTCGCGGAGTCCCTTGGCGAACTCGACGATGAGGATCGCGTTCTTCGCCGCCAGTCCGACCAGCATGAGCAGGCCGATCTGACCGTAGACGTCGAGCGCGATGCCGCGCCACTGCAGCGCGAGCACGGCACCCAGCACCGCGAGCGGCACGGTGAGCAGGATGATGAACGGCATGGTCCAGCTCTCGTAGAGCGCCGCCAGCACGAGGAAGACGATGATCAGCGAGAACCCGAAGATCATGATCGACGCACTGCCCGCCTGCAGCTGCTGGTAGACGGTGCCGGTCCAGCTCCATCCCCATCCGTGCGGATCGAGTTCGGTCTTCGCCAGTTCGGAGAGCATCCGGACCGCCTGCCCGCCCGAGTACCCCTTGGCGGGCCCGCCCATGATCTGGGCCGACTCGTAGAGGTTGTAGTGCTGGATGTTGAGCGGACCCGCGACCTCGTGCAGCGTGACGAACTGCGCGAGCGGCACGGTTCCGCCGAAGCGGCTCGGAACCCGCAGGGCGAGCACGTCGTCGATCGTGTTGCGGGCGGCGCCTTCGGCCTGCAGGTTGACCTGATAGACCTGGCCGTACTTGTTCCAGTTGTTGACGTAGTAGCCGGCGAGATGCACCTGCAGCGTCTGGAAGACGTCGCTCATCGACGCCCCGAGCCGCTGGGCGGTGATCCGATCGATGTCCACCTCGACCTGCGGATAGTCGGTGCGCAGATCGCACAGGAGCCGATCGACCTCGGGTCGGGCCTCGGCCTTGTCGATGAAGTCGAGGACGGCGGCGAGCAGCGCGTCGCTCCCCTTGCCCGGGATGTCCTGGATCTCCAGTTGGAAACCGCCGCCGGCACCGAGTCCGGGGATCGGCGGCGGATTGATCGGAATCGCCACCGCGCCGTCCACCCCCGCAAGCCGCGTGCGGGAGACCTCGAGCAGTCTCGGGATCTGCGCGTCGGGATCGGTGCTCCGCTCGTCCCAGTTCTTCAGGATCGCGAAGACCACGCCGCACGAGGTGTCGAGGTAGGTGTCGAGGAAGTTGTAGCCGTTGACGGTGTTGACGACCTCGACCCCGGGCGTCTCGAGCAGGATCGAGGCGACCTCCTCGCACGCCGCCGCGGTGCGTTCCAGCGACGAGCCGCTCGGGGTGGAGACGAACACGAAGAACCACCCCTGATCCTCCTCGGGAACGAAGCCGGTCGGCGTCGCCCGGGTGCGGTCCACCGTCACCGCCAGCAGGACGCCGAAGATGATGATCACCGGCAGCCAGAGCCGCCGCCCGAGGACCCCGACGAGACGGCCGTAGCCCGACGAGATCGCGTCGAACACCGCGTTGAAGGCTCGGAACGGCGCGATGCGGGCGTTGCGGTCGGTGTGCCGCAGGATCACGCCGCAGAGGGCCGGGCTCAGGCTCAGCGAGTTGATCGCGCTGAGTCCGACCGAGAACGCGATGGTCAGGGCGAACTGGTTGTAGAGCTGACCGGCGATGCCGGGCGTGAACGCGGTCGGCACGAACACCGCCATGAGCACCGCGGTGGTCGCGATGATCGGAGGCGTCACTTCCTTCATCGCGGCGATCGCGGCATCACGACGACCGAGCCCGTTGTCGAGCTGTCGCTCGACGTTCTCGACCACCACGATCGCGTCGTCCACCACCAGACCGACCGCGAGCACCAGACCGAGCAGGGTCAGGGTGTTGATCGAGAAGCCGAAGGCGGCGAGGATCGCGAAGGTCGCCACCAGCGACACCGGGATGGCGATGACCGGGATCAGCGTGGTGCGGCCGCTCTGCAGGAAGACGAACACGACGACCACGACGAGGCCGATCGCCTCGAGCAGCGTGACCACGAGTTCGGACATGCTGTCCTTGACGAAGACGGTGCTGTCGTAGGTGACGACCGGGCGAACGCCGTCGGGGAACCGACCGGCCGCCTCGACCTTCGCCAGATGGGCCCGGACCTCGTTGGCGACCGCGAGGGCGTTGGAGCCGGGCCGCTGGAAGACGCCGAGGATCGCCGTGGGCCGGTTGTCGTAGGCGACCGAGGAGACGTACGACGCCGCGCCGAGTTCCACCCGCCCGAGGTCGCGGATCTGGACCAGGCCGCCGTCGTCGCCCACCCGGACCACGATGTCCTCGAACTCCTCGGGCGACGAGAGCTGGCCCTGCGTCTTGAGCTGGTAGGTGAAGGGGACCTGCTCGGGCACCGGCGGGGCGCCGATCTGCCCCGCCGCGACATCGACGTTCTGCGTCTGGACCGCGGTCACCACCTCGTTGGGCGTGATGTCGAGGGCGGCCATCCGTTCCGGATCGAGCCAGATGCGGATCGAATACTCCTGCAGACCGAAGTTGGTGACCTGTCCGACGCCCGGCAGCCGGGCGAGCGAGTCGTACAGGTTCATCTGCGCCCAGTTGCCCAGGAACGCCTCGTCGTAGGTGCCGGTGTCGTCCACCAGCGTCACCAGCATGGTGATGTCGCTCTGGGTCTTGGTGATCCGCACGCCGGACCGCTGCGTGACCTCGGGCAGCTGTCCGAGCGCCGCCTGCACGTTGTTCTGCACGTCCACCGCCGCGATGTCCACGTCGTACCCGACCTCGAAGGTCACGGTGATCGCGCACGATCCGTTCGCGGTCGAGTTGCTGGACATGTAGATCATGCCCTCGACGCCGTTGATCTGCTCCTCAAGCGGCGTCGTGATGATGTCCGACACCACCTCGGCGCTGGCGCCGGGGTAGCCCGCGTTGATCTGCACGGTCGGCGGGACGATCTCCGGGAAGAGCGAGATCGGCAGCTTGAACATCGCCGCGAGTCCGACCACGACCATCAGGATCGCCAGACTCGACGCGAAGATCGGTCGGTCGATGAAGAAGCGACTCATCGGAGGCATCCCCCCCGCCGAGCACCGGTGGCACCGGTCACGATCCCGCTCCCGCCGGAGGGGACGCGTGCCCGGCCACGGGCGACTGGGCCGGGTGGTTGCCGCCGGACTTGGTGGCGGACGGCGATCCCTTCGGGGTCGGGGCGGCCGCCTTCGCGTCGGATGTCTCGCGGTCGGCGAGGAACGCCTCGATCGTGGTCTCGGTCGCCTTCACGGTGACGCCGGTGCGAAGCGCGAGGGGGTTGCCCGAGACGACGACCCGCATCCCGGGCGTCACACCCTCGACCACCCGCATCCCCTTCCACTGCGGGCCGAGCTGGACGTCCTGCCGATGCAGCACATCCTTCTCCACCACCCAGACGAAGGCGTGCTGCGGATCGAGCTGGATCGCCTGCCCCGGCACCACCAGCCGATCCTTCATCATGCCCAGGTCGGCGACCAGATCGACCGCCAGCCCCGGAAGCACGCGTCCATCGGCGTTGGGGAAGATCGCCCGCGCGGTGATCGTCGAGGTCGATCCGTCGGCGGCGTTGGCGACGTAGTCGAGGGTGCCGTCGATCGACCGATCGCCGGTCCGGCCCCGCAGGGTCACCGTCACCGGGACCGAGGTCGAGGGCCAGATCGCGAGGAAGTCCGTCGCCTCGGCGCCCGAGGGCTCGAAGTACACCCGCATCGGATCGAGCCGGACGAGCGTGGCGAGCTCCACCGGGCCGCCGCCGGGGCCGACCACATTGCCGACGTCGATCAGCGCCTCGCTCGCCCGACCGGCGAACGGAGCCCGGACCTCGGTGTAGCCGAGTTCGATCTCCGCCTGCACCAGCGTCGCCCGTGCGGAGTCGAGGGCACCGGTCGCCGACCGCACGTTCGCCACGTAGCGATCGAGTTCCTGACTGGAGATCGCGCCGGTCTCGGCGAGCGGTCGGTTGCGGGCGAGTTCGATCCTCGCGAACTCCAGCGCCGCCTCCGCCTGCTCGACCGCGCCCGCGGCCTGCACGACCTGCGCCTCGTACGGGGGCTGCTCGATGACGAAGAGCAGGTCGCCCTCGTCCACCGTCGCGCCGTCGGTGAACGCCTGCGACTCCAGCACGCCCGCGACCCGGGCGACGATCGCCGCCGACTCGACCGCCGCGGTCGTTCCCGGATATCGCCGGAGATCCGGGACGTCCCGGGTCTCGACCGCCACCACCTCGACCGACGGCGGCGGAGGCTTGGGGGCCACGGGTCGATCGCCGTCGCATCCGGCGGCGGCGGCGAGGGCCACCGCCAGCGCCGCGCCCGACCCACCACGAACGACGCTCCGGACGGATGCCGGGCACGCGAACAAGACGGTCATCCTCGGGACTCCTCGGAGATGGCGTTGCCGGACGCGTCGGTCGCGGCGCGGGCGTCGTCGATCTGCCAGGCGCCTCCGAGCGCCTTGTAGAGACCGACCACGTTGGAGGCGAGCTGGCCCTCGATCTGATCGAGCCGCTGCACCGAGACGAGCAGACCGCGATCGATCGTGAGCAGGGTCTGCAGATCGTCCACCCCCGCCTCGTAGCGATCGCGGGCGAGCGATGCCGCCTCGCGATACGACTCGACGGTGGCGCGGAGCCGCGTGCGCTCGTCGACGGTCGCGGCGTAGGCGGCCAGGGCGTCCTCGACCTCGCCGATCGCGGCGAGCACCGTGCGTTCCCAGTTCAGGAGCGCCTGCTCGGCCTGTTCGTCGCGGACCCGGATCACGGAACGAAGCCGCCCCGCGGTGAAGACGGGCCACGACACCTCGATGCCGATGACGCTTCCCAGACTCGACGAGTCGAGCAGCCGATCGACGGTGGTGCTGGAGAAGCCGCCGTTCCCGGTGAAGCGGAGCGACGGATAGAGCGCCGCCTCCGCCACGCCGATCCGAGCGACCGCCGCCATCAGGGTCCGCTCGGCGGCCCGGATGTCGGGCCGCTGCCGGATGGCGTCCGCGGGAATGCCGACCGCGATGCGATCGGGCGGCGCGGGCACGGGGTGCTCGGCGTCGAAGGTCGCGACGAGTCGATCCTGCAACGGCCCGGCGGGCTCGGAGAGCAGGACCGAGATCCGGTTCGCGGCGGCGACGAAGGCGCTTCGCAGCGGCGGAACCTGGGCCCGCGCCGACTCGAACTGCGCCGTGGCCTGCGTCACCTCGAGTTCGTTGGCGACGCCCCGGG
>JAUIHC010000610.1 GCA_030432455.1 Phycisphaerae bacterium
CGTCCACGATCCGATCGGCGTCATCCGTCGCGTCGGCCTCCGGCTCGATCGCCACCACCGGCCGCGAGGGATGCGCGTCGTGCAGAGCGGCCAGATCGAAGCCCAGCTCCTCGATCACCGACTCCTCGAGGCTCTCCCGCTTGATCTCCAACTCTCGCCGCGACATCTCGAGCGAGTGCAGGTCGCGATCGAGCCGTTGGGCCTCGACGCGAGCCTTCCCAAGCGTCTCACCGGTCCGCTCCACGGCGGTCGAGGCGGTCTGCAGTTCCTGAGCGATCGTGGCGAACCGCTCGGTCATGCCGGCCAGCAGGCCGTCGGCCTCCTCGGCCTCGACCTGGGCGCCCGCGATCGACTCGGCGTACCCGTCGAGGCGTTCCCGGCGATCCGCGACCTGTTCGGTGGATCGGGCGAGCTGTCGTTCCGCTTCCTCGACCGACGAGGCGAGGCGGGTTCGTTCCCGGCGGGTGGAGTCGAGTCGGGCGTTGATCTCCCCGAGCGTGGTGCGGCAGGTGCCGGCCTGCTCCGCGGCGGCCTGAACGTCCCGGTCCACCGTCGCCAGTTCCGCCGACGCGGCGTCTCGAGCGGTGGCCGCGTTCTGCTCGCGGGCGATCGCGTCGAGGCGAGCCTGCTCGACCGCCGCTCGCTCGGCCCGACACTCGTGCATCCGGCCCTCGAGCTCGCTCCGCTCGGTGAGCACCTCGGCGCGTTCACGCTCGATGCGCTCGATGAGCTGGGTCTGGCGGTCGATCGCGTAGCCGAGTTCGACCTCCTCGGACCGCAGGGCCCGGAGCTCCTCGGACAGCGTCGATCGGCGGGCGCCTCGGGATTCGTGCTCGGCGTCGAGCGACGACGCCTCCGCCTCCAGCACGATCCGCACGCCTTCGAGCCGTCGGGCGGCGAGATCGAGCTCCCCGCGTTCAGCCTTCCGGGCGAGAAGACCGCGGCCTTCCTCGCGACCGGCCGCGGCCCGCAGCACGATCCGACCGTCGGCCTCGAGGACGTGACCGTCACGGGTCGCAAAGCGACGGCGGACGCCACGGGCGACGAGTCGTCGGGCGGCGTCGAGATCCTCGACGAGCACCGTGTCGTGCAGCAGCTGCCGAACGGCACCGGTCACCGAGGGCTCGGTCCGAACCCGATCGAACGCCCGGACGAGGGTGGTCGTGGCGGACACCGCGATCGGCAGCGGCACGGTCGGAAGATCGGAGCGGCCGTTCAGCCGGGCGAGCGGCAGAAGCTCCACTCGGCCGTCGAGGTCGGGGAGTCGTCGTCGGATCTCGTGCGCGACCGCACTCGACTCCACGAGCACCGCCTGGAGGTGCGGGCCGAGGGCGGCCTCGATGCCATCGGCGTCCTCCCGGTCCACGTCCAGCCGCTCGGCGAGCGGGCCGACGATGCCCTCGACCGGCGCTGCGTCGTTGACGAGTTCGAGCACGCGGCGAACCGCGTCGCCGATGCCTTCACCGGCGCTCGCCATCTCCTCCAGCAGGCGTCGTCGCGAATCGACCCCGGTGCGTTCGTCGCGGTTGTCGGCGAGGCGGGTGGCGAGATCCGATCGCTGTTCGTCGAGGGCGGCGATCCTCGACTCCTCGGCGCCGAGCCGTCGGTCCACGACGGCGATCCGGTCAAGCACCACGAGACTGCGAACGCGACTGGCGTT
>JAUIHC010000106.1 GCA_030432455.1 Phycisphaerae bacterium
GCCGCGGGCCTGACGCGCGAACTCGACATAGGGGATGACCAGACGGAAGTCGTCCTTGGTGGTCAGCACCACGCTCACGGAGAGGTAGCAGAGCACCAGCGCGAGGGCCGCCTTCGACACGCCGAGATAGACCGGGACGGGGCCGTCGTCGGCGCCGAGGGCTCGGGCCACGACATCCACGAGCGACCCGATCGCGACGGCCGCGATGAGGCCGAAGCAGATCCCGAGGTAGACGCCGACCACCGAGGAGAGCCGCTTGCTCGGGGTCATCGCATCGACCACGATCACGATGGTCCCGACCGCGGTGCTGGCCAGCAGCACGCCCAGCAGCGTCTGCCACTGGAAGTCGGTGGCACCGGCCCGCCCGGCGATGGTGAGCATCGAGACCGAGACCAGCAGCACGAGGAAGAGCAGTCTCACCACCAGCAGCAGGAGACCCCGGCCCTCGTCCGGATCGGGGACGACGCCGAGTCGGACGGGAGGGGCGGCGGCGGGGACCGCGCGATCGTCGGGGGGCGAGGATGCCGGGAGGGAGTCGGTCACGCGGAGAGTCTATCGGTGGGGTGCGGGCTCATCCGTCCGCGACCGCGGGGCGGCGAGCCCGCTACCATGCACGTCCGGACCGCGTCACGCGGCGAGGAGGACGGTCGGGCCCGTCGGACGGACGGCTCGCCAACCTGGTCAGGGCTTGACGGCAGCAGCCACACGCGTCGTCGTTCGGGCCTTCGGTCACCTGGCCGTCCTCCCCGCCGCCTGATCGGCCGAATCACTCCCGATCGCGCCGCATGACCAAGACCACCGCCGACCCTTCGACAGATGCCGGCTACCAGGTGCTCGCCCGGCGCTATCGGTCCCGAACCTTCGACGAGGTGGTGGGACAGGAGGCGATCGCGGACACGCTCCGCAAGGCGATCGAGCGAGGTCGGACCGCCCATGCGTACCTCTTCTGCGGCACCCGCGGGGTCGGCAAGACGTCGATGGCCCGCATCTTCGCCCGCGCCCTGAACGCCTCGGCCGGGGACGACCCGGGAGACGCCTCGGTCCTTCGCGGCGACGACATCGACGTCGTCGAGATCGACGGTGCCAGCAACAACAGCGTGCAGGACGCCCGCGACCTGATCGCCAACGCCAGCGTGCTTCCCGCCCGGGCGCCGTACAAGATCTACATCATCGACGAGGTCCACATGCTCTCGACGGCGGCGTTCAACGCGCTGCTGAAGACCATGGAGGAGCCGCCGTCGCATGTGAAGTTCATCCTCTGCACCACCGAACCGCACAAGGTGCTTCCGACCATCCAGAGTCGGTGCCAGCGGTTCGACTTCCGGCCGATCGCGGTGCCGCGGATCGCGGCGCATCTTCGAAGCGTGCTGGAGTCGGAGTCGATCGACGCGGACGACACCGCGATCGCCCGGGTGGCTCGACTGGCCAACGGCTCCATGCGCGACGGACTGAGCCTGCTCGAGCGGCTGGTCGCCGCGAGCGACGGCTCGATCGATCCGCCGCTGCTCGAGCGGGTGCTCGGCATCCCGCCCGAGGATCGCGTGGCCGAGGCGGTCGCCGCGATCGGAGGGGGCGACGTGGCCGAGGCGCTGCGGGCGACCGCGGCGCTGCTCGGTGAGGGGCTTCCCGCCGAGCGGGTGCTCGACGGCTTCGCGGAACGCTTCCGGCAGTTGCTCGTGGCCGCGACCTGCGGCGCCGACGCCGCGGTGCTCGAGACCGGCGAGGACGAGGCGGCGGCGATGGCCGAGGAGGCGACGCGGTACGAGCCCGAGCAGCTCGTCCACCTGATCGCCCTCTGCGACGCGGCGGCGGGGCGGGTGCGCTCCAGCACCGTGCCACGGGCGATCATCGACGCGGTCGTCGCTCGCATGGCGCTCTCGGAGCGGTTCGCCGGTGCGGCGTCGTTGCTGGCGGGCGAGGCGGGCTCGAAAAAAAAAAGACTGAGCCCGGTTGAGCCGGTCGCATCGCGGCCTCCGGCGGCGAGGGCATCTGCGACTCCGAAGATGCCCCCGAGGTCGGCTCCGGCAGCGGCGAAGGCGTCGCCCCCGGCAACCCCGGCAACCCCCGCACCGCAGGCGGCGAGCAGGCCCGAGGTCTCCGCACCGGCGGCACCGTCCACGCCCGTTGCCACACCGCCGGCGCCGTCCGTGTCCTCCGCCGAGGTCGAGACGCCGCCGCCGACGAGCGACGCCGGCCCGTGGGCGACCCTGCAGTCCGCGGCCTCGACCGCCCGCGAACGGGTGATGCTGGAGGACTTCGACTTCGAGCGTCTGGAGGGCGGCACGCTTCATCTGCGGACGAGGCTCGACGCGTCTCCCGGACATGCGTGGGTCATGAAGCGACCGGACGCCCTCGAGGCCTTGGCGGCTCGGGCGTTCGGCCGACGGATGCAGGTGGTCTTCGTGACCACGAACGGTGGCGGCGGTGCCGGAGAGTCCGCGGCGTCGGCGATGTCGGCCGGATCCGAGGTCGGGGATCATCCGCTGGTCCGCGAGGCGATGGATCTCTTCGACGCCCATGTGGTGCAGGTGCGTCCGGCCGCGGCGACTCGTCCGGATGCGGGGATCGACCCGGGAACCAAGGAGGAATCCCACTGATGTTCGATGCATTGAAGGGCATGGCGGGCCTCGGCAGTCTCATGAAGGATCTGCCGCGGATTCGTGAACGGTTGGAGCGCGCGAAGGAGGAACTCGCGGGCATGACCGTCGAGGCCGAGGTCGGCGGCGGGGCGGTGGCCGCGGTCGCCGACGGGCGGATGCGGATCCGCAGCGTCCGGATCGATCCGGTCATGATGAACGTGATCGCCTCGGACGGCGGCGAGGCGGACCGCGCGATGGCGGAGGATCTGGTCGCCAGCGCCGTCAACGCCGCGCTCGAGCGGGCCCAGGAGATGATCGCGAAGCACCTGCAGGACGCCGCCAACGAACTCGGCATCCCCCTCCCCCCCGGAGGCCTCCCCGGCCTGCTGTAGCCGGCGGTTCTCCACTCCCGACTCTCCACTCTCTCCTTTCCACGCTCTCCCCCCCGTGTCCTACCCCACCTCCGTCTCCAACCTCATCGACGAGTTCGCGAAGCTGCCCGGCATCGGCCGCCGCAGCGCCGAGCGGCTCGCGTTCCACGTGCTGAAGTCGGCGCGCCCGGAGGCGGTGGGGCTGGCCGACGCCATCACGCGGGTCAAGGACACCGTGCGGCACTGCTCGGTCTGCTGGAACCTTGCCGACGACGATCCGTGTCCGATCTGTCGTGACGAGCGACGCGACGCCTCGGTGGTGCTGGTGGTCGAGCAGCCTCGCGACCTCATCAGCCTCGAGCAGACCGGGATGCACCGTGGCATCTATCACGTCCTGCTCGGCCGACTCGACCCGCTCGACGGCATCGGGCCCGACGGTCTCACCGTGGACGATCTGCTCGCCCGACTCCGCGACCCCGCCCGCAACGCTCGCGGCGTGGCGGTCGAGGAGGTGGTCCTCGGACTGAACCCCGACATGGAAGGTGACACCACCGCGCTTCACATCGCCGAGTCCGCCAAGACCCTTGGCATTCGAACCACCCGGCTCGCCCGTGGGCTCCCGAGCGGAAGTCAGATCGAATACGCCAGCCGGGCGGTCCTCGCCGACGCGATCACGGAGCGGCGTCCGATCGAGTGACACGCTCTCCTGACCACGGAGTTCACGGAGGAGCACGGAGGGCCACGGAGGGGGAGTCTGGGTGCGTGCTTGAACACGATGCGTGCTGACCTGGATCGGGTGGGTGCCACGGAGGAGTGGAGATTGGTCCACGCGGGTTGCGGAACAACCACAGCCATGGCGACCGCAGGCCCCCTCTCACCAATCCAGTCCCGACACCACATCCAAGAGAACTCCGTGGCCCTCCGCCGCCCTCCGTGAACTCCGTGGTGATTCAAGTTCGGTGATCCCCGAAAGCCCCGGCGTTGGCACGGATTGTGCTGAGGACGCGGCCCCGCCGTCGATACCATGGTCACCGGCATGGGAACGACGCGGCCTGCCCGCGCGTCCGGGCGTCGATGGAGTGACGCCCCGCGAGGCCGTCGGCGGCAGGAGGCCGCACCGGTCGCGTCCGCACCCGAAAGGTGGCCGTGCCGTGGCACCACCCGCGATGGCGATGCGATTCGACACCCGCCAGCAGATGAAGCTCGGCCAGCAGATGAAGCTGGCCCCGAGGATGATCCAGTCGATGGAGATCCTCCAGTTGCCGCTTCCCCTGCTGCAGGAGCGGATCGAGCAGGAGCTGGAGAAGAATGTCGCCCTCGAGCTCGAGGAGCCGGGCGAGGGGCGGGCTCGCGAGCGGGAAACCGACGGTGAGAGCGAGATCGCCGAGACCGAGCGGGAGTTCATCGCGGGCGAAACCGGCGAGGACTTCCAGCGACTGGCCGACCTTGAGAACCGCTACCGCGAGGTCTGGGACGGCGGCGACGACTGGCGACGACCGGCGGCGGCGACCGGCGAGCGGGATCGCAAGATGGACGCGATGGCGAACACCGCCGATCGCGGCAAGAGCCTCGCCGCGCAGCTCGACGATCAGTGGCGACTGGTGGAGGTCCCGGAGAACGTCGCGGCCACCGGACGCCGGCTCATCGAGTATGTGGATGACGACGGCTACCTCGGCGCCGACCTGGACACCGTGCTGGAACAGGGCGTCGATCTCGACATCGAGGACTGGTCGTCCGCCCTCCTCGAACGCACGCTCGACCGACTGCAGGTGTCGCTCGAACCCCCGGGGCTGCTCGCCCGCTCGAAGCAGGAGTCGCTGCTGCTCCAGATCGACGCGATCGTCGAGATCGAGGGGGACGAGGACGGCGTCTGGACCGACGCGGCGGTCCTGATCGGCGAGCACTTCGAGGACCTTGTCCAGAACCGCCTGCCGAAGGTCGCGAAGGACGCGGAGATGTCCCTCGATCGGGTGCAGACGGCGAAGGAGCGGATGCGTCGCCTGACGCTGTGGCCCGGGCGGGAGCTGGCGAACCCCGACGCGACATTCGTCATGCCCGACGTCATCGTCGACTACGAGCCGGAGAGCGACTCGTACATCGCGGCCCTCGCCGACGGCACGACCCCGGTGCTGCGCATCAACACGCAGGTCGAGCGGATGCGCGACGAGGCCGGTCTCGACGCCGAGGGCAAGGCGTTCATCGACACCGCGGTGCGGGACGCGACCTGGCTCATCGACGCGGTCAACCAGCGGTCGAACACCCTGCTCCGGGTCGTGCGGGTCGTCCTGGAGCGACAGCGGGAGTTCTTCGACCACGGTCCGCAGTTCCTCAAGCCGCTTCCGATGACCGAGGTTGCGGAGCGACTGGGAGTGCACGTCGCGACGGTGAGTCGGGCGGTGAGCGAGAAGTGGCTCCAGACGCCGAGAGGCATGTACCCGCTGCGGCGGTTCTTCTCCGGCGGCCGGGAGGCGGGGGAGGACGGTCAGGAGAAGAGCTGGGAGGCGATCAAGGCGATGCTTCAGGAGATCGTGGACGCCGAGGACAAGGCGAAGCCGCTCAGCGACCAGAAGCTGGCCGACGCGCTCAAGGAGAAGGGCATCGAGATCGCCCGTCGAACGGTGGTGAAGTACCGCGAACAGCTTGGCATCCCGCCGGCGAGGCGACGGAAGGTGCATGGGTAGACGGCATCCTCGGGGGGCGGGGGCGAGCTTCGAGATGTCGGGATGGCGGTGGGGCGTCCCGGCGTCGGGGAACGCCGCAGGGTGACCGACTCGATCTCGACTCTCCGATCCGGAATCCGGAGTCCCCGAGGACCGGAGGACCCGATTTCGGTATCTTTCCAGACATGCTGCGCATCTGGATGGACGGACAACTCGTGCCCCAGTCCGAGGCCACGGTCTCGGTCTACGACCACGGCCTCCTCTACGGGGACGGCTGCTTCGAGGGCATCCGCGCCTACGGCGGCCGGGTCCTCAAGCTGAAGTCGCACCTCGCCCGCATGTACGAGTCGGCCTCGCTCATCCGGCTGGCCCCCGCCTACGACATGGAGGAGATCGAGGACGCGATCCGCGAGACCCTCGCGGCCAACGATCTGAAGGACGCCTACATCCGGCTGGTGTTCACCCGCGGCGTCGGCACCCTCGGCCTGCATCCCTTCAAGTGCCCGACTCCGGGAACGATCGTCATCGCCGACAAGATCCAGCTCTACCCCGAGGAGCTGTACGAGAACGGGATGCATGTCATCGTCGCGAAGCGGCCGCGGATCCCGATCCCGTGCCTCGATCCGCGGATCAAGAGCCTCAACTACCTCAACAACATCCTCGCCAAGATCGAGGCGATCGACGCGGGCGTGCTCGAGGCGATCATGCTCAACACCGACGGGCAGGTCGCGGAGTGCACCGGCGACAACATCTTCGCGATCAAGGACGGTCGGATCCTGACCCCGAGCACCTCGACCGGCATCCTGCACGGCGTGACGCGACGGTTCGTCATCAAGGAGATCGCCCCCGCCTGCGGATACGAGGTCGAGGAGGCGGTCTTCCCGCTCGACGAACTGCTCTCCGCCGACGAGGTCTTCCTGACCGGCACCGCCGCCGAGGTGATCGGCGTGACGAGGATCGACGACACCGTGATCGGCGACGGCACCGTCGGGCCGGTCACCAAGGCGTGTATCGCGGAGTTCCGCCGACGCATCGCCGAAGGATGCCCCGAGGACTGAGCATCGTTCGACCGCCGGAGACCGCCGCATGCGCTGCCTGAAGTGCGAGTATCCGCTCTGGGATCTCAAGCCGGGGCCCTGCCCGGAGTGCGGGGAGCCGTTCGACCCGACGCAGCATGAGTTCCGCCCGAATGCGGTGCGGTTCTGCTGCCCGCACTGTGATCAGGCGTACTACGGCGACGGCGAAGGCGGGCACCTTCAGCCTCGGTCGTTCGACTGCGTCGGGTGCGGGACGCGGATCGACGAATCCGAATGCATCGTTCGCCCGCTGGAGGGCGCCGACCGGGAGCTCTCCGTGCATCCGGGGCGGGCGCCGTGGTTCGACGACTCGATCGGGTGGTTCAAGCGATTCCTGAAGACGATCGGCTGGTCGATGACGGCCCCGGCCCGGCTCGGCCGGGAACTTCCCGTGACGATGGGCATGGGCTCGGGCATCGCGTTCTTCACCGCGGTGCAGGGCATCGTTCTCATGGTCTCGGTCCTGACGCTCGCCGTCATCTTCGGGTTGATGATGGCGAATCTGGGGGTCCTCGGTGGTCCGCGCGGCGCGATCGCGATGATGCTGGCCGTCACGGTGTTCACCGTCGGCGGCGGTTTTCTGGCCGCGATCATCGGACTGCTGGTCGGCGGTGCGCTCGTGCACGGCGTCCTGAGGATTGGCGGTCCGACCCGCGGCGGCATCGGGCGGACCATCGCCGCAGTGGGCTTCGGAACCGGGCCGACGCTGCTGGCGGCGATCCCGCTGCTCGGCACCTGGTGTCTGGGCACGGTGGGCGGCATCTGGGCGATCGTGAGCACGATCCTCGTGCTGGCGGGGGCGCAGGCGGTCAGCGGATTTCGGGCATCGATCGCGGTTCTGGCACCGGTAGGCCTCGCGATGGCCCTCTACGCGGCGGTCTTCGTGGCGATGATGACGATGACGGGGGGCACGGCCCCTGCGGGCGGCGGTCCTCTTCCGGCGGGGGTGACGGCCACGCCCGGGGACTCGGCGGGACTCACCAACGCCGAGGCGGGCGACGGCTGAAACGGTCGCCGATGTGGCGGCGGCTTCCCTCGGTCATTCTGCGGTCAGCGGCCCTCGACCGTGATGTCCACGATCGCGCTCGCGTCGCCGGTGGTCGTACCGTAGTGCGAACCGCATCCGGCGCCCTCGCCGTCGCCGGCGTTCTGCTGGTGCAGACGCGTGGCGCGGAACTTCGACCAGTCATCGACGTCGAGATCCGGGGCGCTCGGTCCGAAGTGCGCCTTGAGCACGCGGTAGTCGTTGTCTCGCTGCGCGGGCGTGAACCCCGCGTCGCGGATGAGTCGGCAGATCATCGGCTCGTTGAGGCAATGGGTGGTGCCCGCCGAGGAGACCACGTTCTCCTCCATCATCACCGAGCCCATGTCGTTGGCGCCGTAGCGAAGCCCGACCTGTCCGACGTGCGGGCCCATCGTCACCCAGCTCGACCCGATCGACCAGATGTTGTCGAGGTAGAGGCGGCTGAGGGCCTGGGTGCGGAGGTAGGCGTTCGCGCCCGCCAGCCGCAGGCGGCGTCCGAACTCCGGATGGTCGGCCTTGGTCCCGGTGCCGTCGAGCTGCGCCACGGCGTCGCCGGGGAAGGGCTGCGACGGATCGTCGCCCTCGACCTCGCCCCACGCCTTGAGCCTGCCGAGCGGCGTGTGATCGGGCTGGAACGGCCAGGAGATGAACGCGTGGTAGCGACCGCCGCCCTCCGCGGCGAGGTCGTCGATCGCGTCGTCCTGCCAGCGTCGCACCATGTCCAGATGGTGGATGCGGTCGCCGACGCCCTCGATGTGCCCGAACATCATCGTCGCCGAGGTGTTGAGACCGAGTTCGTGCGCCACCCGCATGACGGTGAGCCATGCCTCGGCGGTGCACTTGCCGAGACCGATCTTCCGGCGCACCGCGTCGGCGAAGATCTCGCCTCCGCCGCCCGGCACCGAGTCGAGACCCGCCTCCACCAGCGGCTCCATGACGGTGCGGACCTTGTCCTTGAAGGTCGCGCCCGCGGGGTCGAAGAAGTTGACGAACTCGACGAACTCCGGCGGACTGAACGCGTGCACGTGGACCTGCGGGAACTCGCGCTTGATGCGGCCGAGCAGTTCCAGATACCAGTCGAGCGGCAGTTCGGGGTTCATGCCGCCCTGCATGAGGATCTGCGTGCCGCCGATC
>JAUIHC010000611.1 GCA_030432455.1 Phycisphaerae bacterium
CTCCAGGAGCGCCTGCTCCTCCGCCGTCAACCAGGCGTTGCCGAGGGCCACCGACTCGAGGAGGCCATCCCGAAGAAAGCGGGCCGCGTCGAGATCGTGATCCTCGAGGCAGTCCCGGATCCCTTCGAACAGCTCGCTCAACGTCGTGGTGGTGTCGGGCATGTCGGTCTCCCTGATGCGGCGTCGCGGGCGTCGGTTCCCTGACCATGTTCGCATCGACGCGATCGACACGTCCGATGCAGTCGATTCGAGCCTCCGGGGTTCGTTCCCACCTCCGTCGGGCGCGTGACCCGAAAAAACGCCGCAGCGGGACGAGATCCCGTTCACTCCGGCTAGATTCCGCGGATTCCTCCACGGGGGCCCTCGTGGAAGTGCGCCATGACGCCCTCCGTTCTCCGGACGCGTTCGTTCGTTCCGTCTCGTCTCCAGAGTCTCCTGCACCACCTTCCGCTGCTCGGACTCCTCGCCGTCATGCCTCCGCTCCCGACCATTCCGATCGATCGGGTCGGCACCGTCGTCGGGCCGCCCGCAGTTGTCGCCTCCGCTCATCGCTTCGGCGTCGCGGTCGCGCTCGACGGCCCGCGACTCGTGATCGGCGCCGATGGTCGTCGCGACGGGCCGCCCGACACCGGCACCGTCTCCATCTTCGAGCGCACCGGCGGCCCGAGATCTCGCTGGCGACTCGACCGCGTCGTCCGGTCGCCCGACGGGACCCCCGGCGATGCCTTCGGCGCCTCGCTCGCGCTCGACGGGCATCGTCTGGTGATCGGCGCCCCCGACGCCGATCAGTTCCGAGGGGCCGTCTGGATGCTCGACCTCTCCGACGAGCACGCCGCGCCGGAGCGTCTGCCGATCCCCGGCGATCCGGGAGATCACATCGGACAGTCCCTCGCGATCGTCGGTGACCTCGTGGTGATCGGCGCCCCCCGCGCGAACCACGACGGATGCCTCGATCGCGGGCGGGTCTGGTGCGTGCACGCCGAGACCGACTCCGACCTCCGCACCGTCACGGAACTCGAACCGCCGACCTCGATGACGGGACTCCGCTTCGGCAGTTCGATCTCGATCGGCGCCGCGATCGCCATCGGCTCGCCCGGTGCCGATGTGCCCGCCGATCCCCGATCGACCGAGTCGATCGTCGATCGCGCGGGCGAGGTCGCGCTCTTCGCCGCGACCTCGCCGTTCCCGCGGCTCGGCGTGCGTCGGCGCACGGCCCCCGGTCCGCTGGACCGCACCGGGACCGCGACGGCCTGGTGCGACGATCGCCTGATCGTCGGGTCCCCGCGGGCCGACTGCGGCGGCGGTCGCGGCGGCATCCTCACCGTGTTCGGGCGACCTCCATCCGAACACGGTCGGCCCTGCCGCCCCGACGGCGGTCTCGGGAACCGACTGTCGAGCGGCGGCGATCGACTGGCCGCGCCGATTCCCGGTCGCCGCGGGGAGGACGGCCGCCTCGAGGGCTCGGTCCTGATCGGCCGGGTCGGCGCGGACGGCTTCACGCCCGAGGCCGAACTCGTCTCGATCGCGTCCGGGCCGCTGCTCTTCGATGTGTCACTGGATCCGACCGGCGAGCGACTCGCGATCGGGATCGCCCGGGATCACGAGGAGGCGTCGATGCCGGGGCTCGTCTGGGTCGTCGAGTTCACGCCAAGCCC
>JAUIHC010000612.1 GCA_030432455.1 Phycisphaerae bacterium
GGCCGTCCGGTCGATGCCAGAGCCCATGGCAGCGAGACGTTCCAGTCGGTCGGGATCGGGTCGGGGTCGCGGTTCCTCCAAGGGCCGCGGGAAGAATGCTCGTCCCACGATGGGCGAACGGCTTCAGGGTCTCCTGCCCGGCCCCCGCACGCGACTGGCGCTCCGGAGCATCGCCTGGATCGCCGGGGCCGCGGCGCTGGGGTGGGGGCTGTCCGCGGGCATCCCCGAACTCGAACGCCGTGCCGTGGCCCGCGACCTCGACGCGGTCTCGGTCATCCGGGTCGAGTTCGCGGAGGAGCCCGACTGGTTCCGCAGCGATCCCGATCTTCGCCCGACCCTTGAGGGCACGGTGGCGGCCGCGATCGGCATCGATCGGGCAAGCACTGCCGATCGTCGCGGACTCGCGGACGCCCTCGACGCCCTCGTCTCGACCGGATGGTTCGAGACGGTGCGTCAGGTCCGCTGGACGGCGCCGGGTCGCGTGATGGTCGAGGCCGACTGGGTCCGGCCCGCGGCGGTGGTCCACGCCCTGCTCGACGGCGAGTCGAAGGATGTGCTCGTGGATCGTCGAGGTCGTCGTCTGCCGTACGCGTTCGAGCCGGGCATGGCGCTGTCGCTTCCGCGGCTGGTCGGCCCCGCCCGGCGGTCGGCGCCCCGCATCGGGGAGTCGTGGGGGGACGATGTCGAGGCCGGGATCGCCCTGCACGATCTCATGCGGCCGCACTCGTGGTACGAGCAGGTCCGCTCGATCGATCTCACCGGCTTCGGCAGCCCCGACGGGCTCGTGATTCGGACCGACGACTGCTCCATCGTCTGGGGACTGCCGCCCGAGGCGAACTCGCTCTCCGAGCCGCCCGCCGGAGACAAGATCCACTACCTCGATGCGCTGGTCGCCCAGTACGGACGGATCGACACGCACTGCCTCGGTGGTCGCATCAGCCTGCCCGCCGACGTGGTCACGTACCGGGCCGCGGATCGTCGCTGAGCCCGGCGCGGCTCAGGACCGACATCCCAGAACGAGCGTCCGGCAGAGCGTCGGGAAGTCGATGCCGATCGCCGCCGCCGCCATCGGGACGAGCGAGTGGCTCGTCATGCCGGGCATCGTGTTCACCTCGAGAAACCACGCCCGCGACGAGGCGTCGTCCGCGGAGGTCTCCAGCAGCCAGTCCACGCGGGAGAGGTGTCGGGCTCCGATGGCCCGATGGAGATCGAGGCTCATCCGCGAGATCGACGCCGCGACGCCCTCCGGCAGCGACGGGTCCACGACGTACCGCGTGTCGTCCCGCAGGTACTTCGCCTCGTAGTCGTAGAACGAGGTGGTCGGCACGATCTCGATGACCGGAAGCGCCCGGTCGCCGAGGATCCCGACCGTGAGCTCGCGGCCGGGGACGAACGACTCGGCCATGAGGCGTCGATGCCGCGGTCGGAGTTCCGCCACCGCGGTCTCCGCCTCCGCCGCGTCGTGCACGAACCGCACGCCGACGCTGGAACCCTCGTCGACCGGCTTCACGACGAACGGCGGATCGAGCGGAATCGGTCGTCCCGCGACGACTTCGACCGCGTCGGGGGTCGGCAGCCCGGCGATCGCGGCGGTCCGCTTGGAGGTCAGCTTGTCCATCGCGATCGCCGCGGCGTCGGCGCCGCATCCCACGA
>JAUIHC010000107.1 GCA_030432455.1 Phycisphaerae bacterium
GGCTGAGGGGGCCGATCCCGCGAAATCCGGGTACCGGACCGGTGCCGGGGGCTTGAACCGGCCCGCGGGTTCGGTACACTGCCCGGCTCAACTCAGACCGCATGAACTACTGGGTCGCGGCGTCCCCTTGGACGGACGCCGCCTCCGGAGCCTCCGAAGAGGCGATGGGACCCGGTGGGAGGTAGGAACCCATGGCCAAGAAGGTCACCAAGCAATTCAAGATCATGGCGCCCGGCGGCAAGGCGACGCCGGCGCCGCCCATCGGCCCCGCCCTCGGTGCCAACGGCGTCAACCCCGGCCAGTTCATCACCGCGTTCAACGACCGAACGAAGGAACTGAACGGCAAGATCGTCGGTTGCGTCATCACCGTCTACGACGACCGGTCCTTCGAGTTCGAGATCAAGGCGTCCCCCGCCTCGGTCCTGATCAAGAGCGCGCTCAACCTCGAGAGCGGCTCGGGCGAACCCAACGTCAAGAAGGTCGGCACCCTCACCCGAGCCCAGCTCGAGGCGATCGCCAACGAGAAGATGGCCGACCTCAACTCCGGAAGCCTCGAGGCCGCGATGCACGTCATCGCCGGCACCGCCCGGTCGATGGGCGTCGAGATCGAGGAAGGAGCGCTCTGATCATGCCGAAGTTCACCAAGCGTCAGAAGGCCAACCTGGACATGCTCCCCGCCGACCCCGTGTCGATGGAGGAGGCCGTCAAGGTTCTCAAGTCGTTCAAGAGTCCGAAGTTCGACCAGGCGGTCAACGCGGTCATCCATCTGGGCATCGATCCCAAGCAGGCCGACCAGGCTCTCCGTGGATCGATCGCGATGCCCAAGGGCATCGGCCGCTCCGCCCGGGTCATCGCGTTCTGCAACCCCGATGTCGCCCCCAAGGCCACGGCCGCGGGCGCCGTCGAGGCGGGCGGCGAGGAACTGGTCGACAAGGTGTTCGGCGGCTGGACCGAGTTCGACGTCGCCATCGCCAGCCCCGACATGATGCGGTTCGTCGGCAAGCTCGGAAAGGTGCTGGGTCCCAAGGGCCTCATGCCGAGCCCCAAGGCCGGCACCGTCACCCCCGACGTCGAGACCGCAGTCCGCGAGTTCGCGGCCGGCAAGCAGGAGTACCGCAACGACGACGGCGGGAATCTGCACATCGTGGTCGGTCGCATGAGCTTCTCCGAAGCGGACCTCGTCGAGAACCTCCGGTTCTTCCACGAGACCGTCGAGCGGATCAAGCCCTCCGCCGCCAAGGGCCAGTACGTCAAGAAGTTCGTGATCTCCGGCACCATGACCCCCGGCGTGCAGATCGCGATCTGATCCGCGGAAGGACCACACCATGAGCAAGCCCGTCAAGAACATGATCATCGAGGAGTACCGCCGCCGCTTCGACGGCGTGACCGGCGGCGTCCTCGTGCACATCCGCGGCATGGAAGCCCTCGACAACAACGCCATGCGGAACGAGCTCCGCAAGAAGGCGATCCAGGTCACGCTGCTGAAGAACACCCTCGCCAAGAAGGCGTTCGCCGGCACCCCGCTGGAAGCCCTCAACCCGAGCCTGGTCGGCCCGTCGGCCTTCGTCTACGGCGCCGAGAGCGCCGTCGATGTCGCCCGCGAGCTCATCACCTGGGCCAAGAAGGTCGAGCAGATCCAACTGCAGGCGGCCTCGCTCGACGGCATCTACTTCGAGGGTGCCGCGGGCGTGAAGGTGCTCTCCAGCTACCCGACCCGCGAAGAGGCGCAGGCCAAGGTCGTCACCCTGCTGCTCTCCCCGCATCGCAATGTCGTCGGCTGTGCCGCGAGCCCCGGCTCGAAGCTGCTCGGCATCGTCAAGACCATCCAGGAGAAGCTCGAGAACGGCGAGGCGATCGCGCAGGTCGGCTGACCCCGCGATTCCCCCTCGCCCCGACTCGACTCGCATTCACAGTCCACTTTCCCGCCGCCCCGACTGGCCCCAGGGTTAAAGACCGCAGGTGCGGTCCCTCTCGGGGGGCAACTCAAGAGGAACGGAGTTTCCAATGTCCGAAGAAGCCACCGAAGCCAAGACCTACGACGCGAAGATCACCAAGCTCGGCGACGAGATCGCCGGCCTCACCCTCAAGGAGGCCGTGGACCTCGCCGACTACATGAAGGACACCTACGGCATCGAGCCCGCCGCGGGTGGCGCCGTCATGATGGCCGGCCCCGCCGGTGGTGGTGACGAAGGCGGCGGTGCCGCCGAGCAGACCGAGTTCGACGTCATCCTCGAAGCCGCCGGCGACAAGAAGATCCAGGTCATCAAGGCGGTCCGCGAGGCCACCGGCCTCGGTCTCAAGGAGGCCAAGGAGATCGTCGACGGTGCCCCCAAGGCCGTCAAGGAGAAGGCTTCCAAGGAAGAGGCCGACGCCCTCAAGACCGCCCTCGAAGAGGCGGGCGCGACGGTCAACATCAAGTGATCGACGCGGCTTCGGCCGCCCGAGCCCCCGGCCCTCTGGGCCGGGGGCTTTTTCCTTTTGAGCGCTCGGCATGGCCGTTCGGCCACGCCTCCCTTTCCTGATCTCGGTCGGGGCAGCGTGGCTTCTCGCTCCGCTCGAAGCGACGGCTGCCCAGGTCGGTTCGGAAGCGTGGGTTTCAGGCGGACTTCCAGGGACGTTGAGCGCTCGGCATGGCCGTTCGGCCACGCCTCCTCCGCTTGCCGCTGCCGGCCCGGCCGTATGCTCGTGGCCATGCGTTCCCGCCTCCTCGTCCTGCTCGTCCTCGCCCGGATCCTCCCCGCGACCGAAGCCCGCGCGGCGGAGCCCCCGCTCAACCTGGTGTGGATCGGCGTCGAGGACATGAGTCCATGGCTCGGCTGCTACGGCGACGACACGGTCCCGACGCCGAATGTCGATCGTCTCGCCGCCGAGGGGATTCGATATGTCAACGCGTTCGCGACCACGCCGGTGTGCGCCCCGAGTCGCTCGACCCTCATCACAGGATGCTGGGCGACGCGGATCGGTTCAATGCACATGCGGACGGGTCATCCGAGTCCGGCGGCGCTCGCTCGGAATCCCGGTGCGTATGCCGGCATCCCCGACTACGAGGCCGTCCCGCCCGCCGAGGTCCGGTGCTTTCCCGAGCTGCTGCGGCGTGCGGGCTGGTTCTGCACGAACCGTGCGAAGACCGACTACCAGTTCCGCGCCCCCGCGACGGTCTGGGACCGCTCGGGCGGTCGGGCGCACTGGCGGCAGCGGCCCGATCCCGGCATTCCCTTCTTCGCGGTCTTCAATCTCGGGGTGACGCACGAGAGCGGAACGTTCGCGAACACCCGCCGGCAACCTCAGGTCGCGTCTCCCGACGCCGTGATCGTGCCGCCCTACCTCCCCGACACCCCCACCACCCGCGCCGATCTCGCCCGGACCTACGACAACATCGCGGCGATGGATCGTCAGGTCGGCCGCCTGATCGACGAACTCGACGCCGACGGCCTGCTCGAATCCACGGTGATCATGTTCTTCAGCGATCACGGAGTCGGGCTGCCCCGCGGCAAGCGGTGCGTCTACGACTCGGGCACACGGGTGCCCCTCGTCATCCGCTGGCCCGCGTCGATGGACCGGATCGGGGTGGACGATCGGGTGGTCTCCTTCGAGGACTTCGCCCCGACCGCCCTGTCGATCCTTGGTCTGGAACCTCCGAAGTGGATGGACGGCGTCGCGTTCGCGGGCGAGTCCGCGGGTGCGGACGACGGATTCGCGTACATCCACGCCGATCGCATGGACGCCGTGCGTGACCGCACGCGAGCGGTGACCGACGGTCGATATCGCTACGTTCGCAATCTCATGCCCGAGCGGCCGCGTCTCTACACCGTGGCGTACGCGGAGGGCATCCCGATGATGGCGGACATCCATGCCCTCCGAGAGTCGGGAGATGCGACGCCGGAACAGTGGCAGATCGTGGACGCGACCAAGCCGCGGGAGGAGTTCTACGACACCGCGTCGGATCCGAACGAGATCGTGAACCTGATCGGGGATCCGAGCCATGCGGATCGAATCGCCCTGCTGCGAACGGCCCTCGACGGCTGGCTCGAGCGAACCGGCGACCTCGGCCTGATCGAGGACGAGGGCGCGATGGTTCGAGAACGCCTGTGGTCCGGGGAAGATGCGAAACCCTGGACGGCCCTGCCCCGGCTCGAGGTCGGGGAATCCAACGGCGTGCGGTTCGCGACCGTCGCCTGCGAGACCAACGGCGCGTCCCTCGGCTGGCGTTGGAAGGGCGATGAGGGCTGGCGGGTGTACGACGGTCGCATCCGACTGCCGGAGACGGCGGCGACCATCGAGCTGCTGGCCCATCGGATCGGCCACGAGCCGCGACGCTGCGCCGTCGCGGTCCCGCCCGCCACCCCGTAAATGGGGACAGGCGATCTTTTTCAGCCTCCTGCCACCGTAAATCCCAATGAACAAGGGGCTTGGACTCACCGGCCCCGAAAATGTCGCCTGTCCCCATTTTCGGCGGCCACCGTGACTGCGCCTGAAAGCAGGGCCTGGACTCGCCGGCTCCGAAAATGTCGCCTGTCCCCATTTTCGCACCGGCACCCCAAGTGTCACCTGTTTCCATTGTCGGCAGCCAGCGTCACTCTCGCTGAAAGCTGGGCTTGGACTCACCGGCCCCGAAAATGTCGCCTGTCCCCATTTTCGGCGGGCGTGATACGACAACCGGCGGCCCCCTGTCGGGAGCCGCCGGCGTTCGTGTCTGGGTTGTCGTCGTCTCGCTCGGATCAACCGAGCAGCGAGAGGACGGCCTGCGGACCGGAGTTCGCCAGCGAGAGCGACTGGATGGCCGCCTGCTGGAGGATCTGGCCGCGAGTGAGGGCCGCGGTCTCCGCCGCGAAGTCGGTGTCGCGGATCTGGCTCTCGGCCGCCGCGGTGTTCTCGAGGGCGACGCCGAGCGAACTGATGGTCGCACCGACGACGTTCTTCTGGAACGCACCGAGACGCCCACGGAGGCTCGAGACCTGCTTGATCGAGTCGTCGATCACGCGCTGGGCCTTCGAGAGGTCACCGTTGGTGACGTTGGCCGCACCGCCCGACTTGAGGTCGGAGAGGAAGCCGTTGCCACCCGAACCGAGGTTGCCGGTGGTGACGGTCTCGATGCCGAGCGACACCTTGCTGGCCAGGCTCACATCCTGAGCGAGGTTGAAGTCCGCACCGCCACCCGAGATGGTGACCGTGGTGCTGCCCGCCCCGGCGTTGGCGCCGGAGTTCATGTCGGCGGTCAGCGTGATCGAGATGTCGAGCCCCTCGTTCGAGACGCGGGCAGTCAGGCCGTCCGTAGTGGCCGAGGTGCCGTTGATGAGGACCGTGGCGTCCCGGCCGGTGCCGGTGACCGCGTTGTTGGTCGGGGTGTCGGCGAGCTCGTCGGAGACGATCGCGTTGCCGTCGTTGCTCAGGGTCTTCACCCGCACGAACGAGTCGCTGCCGAACTCGGTCGAGCTGAGTTCGATGTTGCCACCGGTCGAGACCTGGGAGGCCGACACGCCGGTCTGCTCGGCGAACGAGTTCACCGCGGCGATGATGTCGCTCTGGCCGGTGCCCGAGGCGAAGGTGAACTGCTGGGTGCCGCGGGTGCCGGTCACCTCGATCGTGATGCTGCCGTTGTCGCCGTTGGTGAACGTGGCACCGGTCGAGAGGAAGACGTCCGCGGTGGCGGCCGACTGCAGGACCTCCACGGTGACGTCCAGCGAGCTGCCGTCATCCGAGAGCTTGGCGGCGTTGACCGTGATGTCGGTCAGGGCGCTGGTCTGGAAGCTGGTGTCGTAGTCGAAGTTGCCGTTGAGGAGCTTCTCGCCCTGGAACGACGTCGAGTTGGCGATCCGGTCGATGGTCTGCAGGATCGAATCGATCTGCAGCTGGTTCGCGGCCTTCTCCTCGTCGGAGACGCCCGCCTCGTTGGCGGTCGAGCTCACGAGCGACTGAAGCTCGACGAGCAGGTTCGAGACCTCCTGGAGGCCGCCTTCGGCGACGTTGACGACCTGCTCGGCCCGCTCGGCGTTGGTGATCGCCGAGTTGATGGCCGCCTTCTCGCTGCGGAGGTTCTCCGACGCGATCAGGCCCGCCGGATCGTCCGCACCACGGTTGATGCGAAGACCGGTCGAAAGCCGCTGCAGGCTCTTGTTGAGCCCGAGGTTCTGACTGCCGAGCGTCCGCTGGGCAATGAGGCTGGAAACGTTGGTGTTGATACGACTCACTGTGGTGTCCTCCGTGAACAGGTTCGGGGGGTGTCCCTTGAGTCCCGAACCACCCGAGTTTCGACCGGCCCCCCTGGCAGGCGTCCGTGGCCGATCCAATGACGCCCCCGCACCGTGCGGGGCCGGTCATCGGGGCGGATCCTCCGCATCCGACGTGTGTTTGCGTGTGTGCCCGGTGGCTTCCAGCCCCCGATCCGAACGGTCGCCACAAGGCGTCCGCGAGGAGGTGATCGGCCCGCCCTTTCCCTCTCTTCACCGACAGAGTCCGAACCACGCGCATTTTCCGGCGGAAAGCGCACGACCTGCCCTGGCAACGGCGATATCGAGGGTCGCAGGGGGGTGGATGCCCCAGGGGAGAAGGGGTGATAAGTAGTAGTAGTAGTAGTAGTAGTAGTAGTAGTAGTAGTAGGAGGAGGAGGAGTAGTAGTGGTCGGAGTTGTCGTGGTGGTGGACCGGGAAGAAGACAGCCCCCGCCGATTTTGGCGGGGGCTGAGACAACTTCCTTCTTCTACGACGACCTTCGACCACTACCCGCGACCCGTCCCCCCCTACTGCAACAGCGACAGCACGTTCTGAGCCGACGCATTCGCGGTCGCGAGCACCGACGTGCCCGCCTGGGTCAGGATCTGAGCCCGGGTGAGCTGGGCGGTCTCGGCGGCGAAGTCCGTGTCACGGATCTTCGACTCGCTGGCGGTGATGTTCTCCAGACCGATCTGGAGGCTGCGGGCGTTGGTCTGGAGCGTGTTCCGCTCGAACGCGCCCAGTCGCCCGCGAAGCACCGAGACCTGGGTGATCGCGGCATCGAGGATCTCGCTGGCCTCCCCGAACCGACCCGCGATGAGCGAGTTGTCCTTGCCGCTGGCCAGACTGTCCAGGTGATACCGCACGCCGTCGAGCGTGCTTCCGCCGATGCGGGTCGCGGCGACCGAGCCGATGCCGACGCCCGCGGCCTGCGAGGCCGAGATGTCGGGACCGAGCTGGAACTGCGCCCCACCCCCGGTGATCGCGAAGGAACTCGTCGCGCCCGGGGCTGCCGTGCCGAACGCCTGAGTGAGACTCAGCTCCACCGCGAGGGCGGGCGTGTTGAGCGAGACATCGAGGCCCGCACCGACCGCCAGCACCCCGTTCACGACCGCGGTGACGTCGCGGCCCTCGTCGCGCTGAGTCGCGGTGCCGCCCTGGGCATCGAGCACATCGAAGTCCTCGCCGCCCTCGCCGAGCTGCTTCACCGAGACGAAGGAGTCGCTTCCGAAGCCGGTGGAGTTGAACACCAGACCGCTGGTCTGGTCACCCGGGGTCACGAGCGAGGCGCTCACCCCGGTCGTGTCCTTCAGGGTGTTCACCGCGGCCACGACCGCCGAGAGCGCCGTCCCCGAGACGAACGAGATCGACTGGACGCCGAGATTGCCGGCGACCTCGATCGTGACGCTGGAGTTCAGCGCCCCGTTCATCCCGTTGCTGTTGCCCGAGAGATAGAGCTCCGCGGTCTGGGCCGACTGGACGATCTCGACGTCCACGCTGACCACGTCGTTGGAGCCGAACTGCGCCCCGTTGATCTGGACGCCCGCCAGTTCGCTGGTGTCGACACCGCTGGTGGTGTAGTCGAGGTTGCCGTTGAGCAGCTGCAGCCCCGCGAAGCTCGCGGTGTTGGAGATGCGGGTGATCGACTCGATCGCGGAGTCGATCTCGAGCTGGTTGGCCTCGATCTCCTCACGGCTGACGCCGCCGGTGTTGGCGGCCTCGACCACGAGGCTCTTCACCGAGTTGAGCAGGTCGGCCACTTCGGCCAGATACCCCTCGGCAGTGGCGATCACCGAGCTTGCCCGCTCGGAGTTGTCGATCGCCTGACCGATGCCCTTCATCTCGGAGCGCAGTCGCTCCGACACGATGAGACCGGCCGGGTCGTCGGCACCCCGGTTGATGCGGAGCCCGGTCGAGAGCCGCTGCAGCCGCACCGCGAGATCCCCGTTGGTCCGCCCGAGATTGTTCTGGGCGATGAGCGAGGGAACGTTCGTGTTGATCCGAGCCATGTCGATCCTCCGTGACTTCGGCTGGAATCCACCCTTTCACGATCCGCCGTGTCCCCGGCCGCGATCGTGAACGGTGAGTGTTCAGGCGGTCACCCGCCGGGTCTCGGTACGAGCGGCCAGTCGAGCCGCTGCAGGCGGGACCGTCCCGCCACCGATCGCTCGCGGGAACGCCCCGGAGCGGAATGCCTCCAGATCGCCACGGAACGTGGCGGCCTGCTCGTTCTCCTGTCGAATCGCCTCGTAGACCTCCTTGCGGTGCACCGAGACGCTGCTCGGTGCGGAGATTCCGATGCGAACCTTGTCCCCCCGGATGTCGACGATCGTCAGTTCGATGTCGTCGCCGATCATGATCGTCTCATCGCGCTGTCGAGAGAGCACCAGCATGGGCCGGCTCCTTCCCTGGATTCCCGTTCGCCCGCACTCCGGCGGACCGGGTCTCGATGCTGCGGCTGTCGCCGACGGACACGGCGCCCGACGGCCTCACGCTCCACGAGGGAGCCGCGTCAGGCGGACACGGCCTTCGCGGCGGCATCGCCCACCCGCAGGAGCTCGTGCCGGGTGTTCCAGCGCTTCTCCGC
>JAUIHC010000613.1 GCA_030432455.1 Phycisphaerae bacterium
GTCGGGGTGCCGGGTTCGACCTCGTCGAGGCGGGCGAGCCAGTCGGTCTCATCGTTCGCGTCGTACCGCACCGCCGCCGTGGCGGCCCGCAGGGCGATCGCCTCGGGATGCCGGGGCGACGCGGTCAACACGCCGTCGAGAAGTTCAACCGCCAGATCGGGGTCGTTTCGCAGGAGGGCGGCCCGGGCGCGGAGCACCGCCGCATCGGCCGAGACCGACTCCCCCGGCAGAAGTTCGGCGAGCCGATCGAGCACCGCGGCCGCCCGCTCCCCGCCGTCGAAGTCGAAGCTGCGGATCGCCAGCAGTCCGAGCATCCGCCAGGCGTCCGCGCGTCGCGGATCACGGGCGAGCGACTCGTGCAGCGCCGGCACACCCTCGGCGGCGTTGCCGCGCTCGACCAGCAGCATGCCCTCGAGCAGTCGGGGTCGGGCGTCGATGCGATCGACGCGGCTTCGAAGATCGGCGAGCCGATCGAGCATCGTCTCGAAGTCGCGAGGGTCGCCCCCGCCCGCGGCCAGTCGCGTCCGCATCGCGGTGACCGCGGCGAGTCCGTCCTCGAGGTCGTCGTCCGACGCCGCCTTCATGGCGAGATCGGCGGTCGCGACCGCGTCGGCCGTCAAACCCGCCGCCAGTTGCGCCTGGGCGAGCGCGGCCAGCACCGGCGCCTCGGCTCGGACCGAGGCCTCGAGCCTCGCGGCGTCCGCGATCGCCTCGCGCGCCCGACCCGCCCGAACCATCGCCTCCAGCCGCCGTGCCGGCGATGCCAGGTCGTCGTCGAGCACGAGGTCCCAGCGGCCCGCGGCCGCCGCGGCCTCCGCACGCCCGCCCGGCACCAGATAGAGATCCTCGGGCGACCAGAGGCCGTGCCGGATCCGCAGCGCCGCCCGCTCCTCGTCGGTCAGCCACGCCGCGGCGATCGCGTCGGTGACGATCGCCGCGGGGGGCACCGCCTCGGGGACGAGCGGCAGCCTCGACTGCGCGATGGCGGCCGCCGTGCAGACCAGCAGCACGAGACCGGCGAGCCACGAAGGGGCGGGCGGAACGCGTCCGAACATCAGGACTCCTCGATCCGCCAGGTCGTCGGATCGACCACCGGCGGCACCAGCCATCGGGTGTCGTCGTCGCCGAGCGGCTGGTTCAGGGTCGGCTGGAGAAAGCGAAGCGCCGTGCGATCGCCGTCGCGCTCGTGGATCTCGACCGCGACCGGCTCGACCTCGTCGCCCCGCACCCAGAGATCGATCGCCGCGATGCGGCCGTCCTCGGCCAGGCGGGTGCCCGCCTTCGGAACGAGGTGCAGACCGCGGACCCCGTCGGCCTCCTTCAGGATCCGGCTCGGAACGGCAGGACCCGGGGTGACATCGAAGGCGCCGACGATGTCGGCCTTCCGCTGCGCGATCGGAATCGGCACCGGCCCTTCACCGAGCCGGAGCGGATCGCGGTCGTCGCCCGCCTCGACGAGGCGACGGCGGGCGAGCCGCTTCGCCTCGTGGTCGTAGTCGCTCAGGACGCCGTCGCGATAGACATAGTGCTCCAGTCGCTCGCGGGCCCGCCCGTTCGGTTCGATCGTCCGCTCGAAGACGACCGCCGCGATCCGGTCTGACCGCGTGCCGTCCTCCGAGGGTTCGATCCGCAGCACGA
>JAUIHC010000108.1 GCA_030432455.1 Phycisphaerae bacterium
GCCCGGCCGTCGATCGCTGGGGACCGCGACCGACGACGACGACGACGACGACCCCCGAGGTGCCGATCGGGTGAATCCCGACGGCCCGGGTGCCGGTACGACCCCGACCGCCGCGAAGCTGGATGCCGGGTCCACCGGCGACCGATAAGCCAAAAGACGGCAACCTTCCCGTTCCGGACCACCGCGGCCGGGGATCTCCCCGCGACACTGGAACCGGAACACCTCGAGACGACCCACCCCGCGGGTCGCGGCCGGAGCTGTGCATGGGACTCGGGACCATTCTGGTCGAACGCGGACTGATCACCGAGCAGGAGCTCGACGAGGCGATCCGCGAGCAGAAGCGCACCGGCGAGCGACTGGACCACATCCTCGTCCGGCTCGGTCATGTCGATGCCGACGGCGTTCTGGAGGCGATCGGCCGACAGTTCGACATGCCGATCGTCGATCTCTCCGAGGTCGAGGTGGATGAGGAGACGCTCCGGATCCTCCCCTCGCGGCTGGTGTTCAAGCAGCTCTGCGTCCCGATCAGCCGGACCGGCGACACCCTTCAGATCGCCACCTGCGACCCCTTCGAACTCAGCGCCTTCGACGAGCTCCGCCTGCTCACCGGACTCGGCGTGGAACTCGTGCTCGCCGATGAACGGGATCTCCGCAAGTTCATCCGCGCCCACTACGGCGTCGCGGGCGACACCCTCGACGCCCTCGGCGGCGAGGACGCGGTCTCCGAGACCACGATCGAGTCTCTGGACGGCGAGCTCGACGCCGCCGAGGAGGCGAGCGTCATCAAGCTCGTCAACGATCTGCTGCTGGAGGCGATCCGCGAGCGGGCGACCGACATCCACATCGAACCGTACGAGGACGAGCTCGCGATCCGCTATCGGATCGACGGCGTGCTCGGGGAGGCGGGCGTGCCTCCCACGGTCAACCGGTTCCGCAACGCGATCGTGAGCCGCCTGAAGATCATGGCGAATCTCAACATCGCCGAGAAGCGGAAGCCGCAGGACGGCCGGATCACCCTCCGACACAAGGGTCGCGAGTTCGACCTCCGCGTCTCGATCATCCCCATGATGTTCGGCGAGGGCGTGGTGCTCCGCGTGCTGGACAACGCCGCCGCCCGGCTCGGCCTCGACGATCTCGGCTTCCCCGGCCCGATCCTCGATCGGTGGGACGACCTCATCGCCCGACCGCACGGCATCCTGCTGGTCACCGGGCCGACCGGCAGCGGCAAGAGCACGACGCTGTACGCGTCGCTGAATCGGATCGTCAGCGAGGCGGTGAAGGCGATCACCGTCGAGGATCCGGTCGAATACAACGTCGATGGCGTCAACCAGATCCAGGTCAACACCCAGACCGGCCTGACCTTCGCGGCGGGCCTGCGGGCGATCCTCCGCCACGACCCCGACATCATCATGATCGGCGAGATCCGGGATCGCGAGACCGCGGAGGCGGCGATCCAGGCCTCGCTGACGGGCCACCTCGTCTTCTCCACCCTGCACACCAACGACGCCGCCGGCGCCCCCACCCGACTTCTGGACATGGGCGTCGAACCGTTCCTGGTCTCCTCGAGCGTGGAGGGCGTGCTCGCCCAGCGACTCGTCCGCCGTCTCTGCCCCCACTGCAGTCGCCGCCGCGAGGTCCTGGCCTCCGAGATCCCCGAGGGCCTCGCCCCGCCCGACGACGGGCTCGTCCCCGAGGCCGTCGGGTGCCGGGAGTGCCGCCGGACCGGATTCCGAGGCCGGATGGGCGCCTTCGAGCTCCTCCGATTGACCGATCCACTGCGGGAGATGGTGACGGCGAGAGCGGACGCGGCCAGCCTTCGGCGGCGGGCTGCGGAGCTTGGCGACCTGCTCCCCCTTCGCGACGCGGCGTGGTCGCTCGTCCGGCAGGGCCTGACGACGCCGGCCGAGGCGATGCGGGTCGTCCGCCTCTGAGGCGGCGCGGTTCGCGGCTCCCGAGCGTCTCCGATCGATGCCCCGGGGCCCCCGCGGCCACCGGGGACACGAGACATCGGACGGCGTTCGCGAGGATCGACGGGAACCCCACGATCCAGCCGTTCGAATCCCTCGGCTTGACGGGAGACGGCAGTGCCCGGACACTGACCGCCTTCAGACGGCTTCGGTCGTCCGTCCAGTGCTCGTCGCCCACCCGGGTCGTCACGGTCCCTCCCCTGACGGTCGGAGACGCGTCGAGATCCCCCAGGCCCCCGATTGGCCCCAAGATCCGCCCCGAGACCGCCGCTCACAGGCATGACGCCGCCGCGGCGTGGAGATTCCGACGATGGCTCGAAGTTCAGGTGCCGGTACCGGCGTGATCGTGGCTCTGGTTGTCAGCGTGGTCTGCAACCTGGGCCTCCTGACGATCACGTTCATGATGTACTCCGGCAAGGCGCAGGCCTTGGAGAACGAGGCCCGGATCCAGTCCGACATGAACGCCTTCGTGACCAACGCGGAGCGGACCGACGCCTTCGAGCGGGTCATGGATGCCGCCAAGTCGGAGCGGAAGTCGCTCTACGCGTTCCTCGACGGTCGTCGCGAGGCCATCGCGTCCTTCGTCACCGGCAACCCGAACGCGGGTCTCGCCGACATGCAGAGCGGGCTCGGCCTGCAGGCCGGCGACGTGGTCCGCAACACCGTCACCGATCTCCGTCGCGAAGTCGCCGCCACCGGCAACGAGGTCTCGAGCCTCGAGCGTCAGCTCGCCGACGCCCGCACCGAGAATCAGGAACTCCGGGATCGCGTCGATCAGATCGAGTCGATGGGCGATGAGCGGGTGGCCCAGGTCACCGAGGAGTTCGACGGCTACAAGACCGCAGCGGTTCGGTACGAGCAGGAGGTCGAGGATGCCGTCGCCGCGATCGAGGAGAGCCGCGCCCGCCTCGACCGCGACTACCGCAACCGGATCACCGAACTGCAGGCCCGTCTCGATCAGGCCAACGAGGACAACAGCGTCTTCCGAGCCCAGATCGAGGAGCTCCGCCGCAAGACCGAGAGCTACCGGGTGAAGCCGCAGAACCCGGCCGAGCTCGTCGACGGCCGCGTGGTCAGCGTGCCCGGCTCCGGCGGCCAGATCTTCATCGACCTCGGCCGCAACGATCGCGTGGTCCCCGGAATGACCTTCGAGGTCTACGAGGACGCCGCGTCGATCCGCCCCGACCCCCGCACCGGCGAGTACGTCCGCGGCAAGGCGAGCGTGGAGATCATCCGAGTCGGGGCCGACACCTCGGCCGCCCGCATCACTCGGGAGATCCCCGGTCGTCCGGTGGTCAAGGACGACGTCATCGCCAACGCGGTCTTCAACCCCGACTACCGCTTCAAGTTCCTCGTCCACGGTCTCTTCGATGTCAACAACGACGGCACTCCGTCGGTCGCCGATGCGGACTACGTCCGCCGCCGCGTGATCGAGTGGGGCGGCGAACTGGTCGAGGGCGGCGAACTCACCGGCGACCTCGACTTCCTGGTCCTCGGGGAGCAGCCCCCGACCCCCGCCCCGCTTCCCCTGGATGCAGGACCGGCCGAGATCCGCGCCTACGTGCAGCAGAAGACCGCCCGGGACGTCTACGACCGACTCTTCGATCAGGCCTCGCGAGCGCAGATCCCGGTGCTCAACTGGAACCGCTTCGAGACCCTGACGGGCATGACCTCCCGCTGACGCCGACCCGGTTCCGACCGGCTTCGGACCTGTTCCGCCTTCCATCCGCGGCCCGGATCGATACCATCGATCCGGGCCGCGTTCTTGAACGCCGGGTTGCGGCCCCCGGATCCACGCCGTGTCCACTGCCGAACTCGAGATCGACGACCGCCCCCCGGCCCTCCGCGCCCGACATCTGGCGGAGTTCCTGTCGATGCGGGCGCTGGCGGCGGCGATGCAGTGCGTCGATCCCGAGATCAACCTCAAGACCGCAGCCCTGATCGGATCGGTCTTCGCCGCGTCGGGCCGACGGCGGGTCGAACGGGCCAAGGGGCATCTCCGCGCTGCGATGCCGGACCTTCCGGAATCGGAGGTCGAACGGATCGCGGTCGAGTCGATCCGGTGGATGTTCCGACTGTTCCTCGTCGATGCCCTGGCGATGCCGCGACTGGTGAACCCGTCGAACTGGCACGAGCACGTCGAACTCGACGACTTCGAGGGCGGCGCGAGGCTGCTGCTCTCCGATCGGCCGGTGATTCTCGTCACCGGGCACAACGGCAACTGGGAACTGCTCGGCTTCACGCTCGCGGCGATGGGCTTCCCGCTGACCGCCCTCGCCCGCCCGGTCGACAACCCGCTGATCTATCGCTGGGTGCTCGGACTCCGCGAGGCCCGCGGGATGCAGGTCCTCACCAAGTGGGGGGCGACGGATCGCATCGTCTCGCTCATCGAGAGCGCCCGACCGGCCGATCGCCGGGTCGCGTTCATCGCCGACCAGAACGCCGGCGACGGCGGCCTCTTCGTGCCGTGGTTCGGTCGCATGGCCTCGAGCTACAAATCGATCGGACTGCTCGCCATGCGGTACGACCTGCCGATCGTGGTCGGCACCGCCCGCCGACTCGGCCATCGATTCCGATACCGGATCGAGCTGGTCGATCGGTTCGGCCCCGAGGACTGGGCCGACGCCCCGGACCCGCTCTTCTACATCACCGCCCGCTACAACCGGGGTCTGGAGTCGATCGTGCGACGAACGCCCGAGCAGTATCTCTGGATCCATCGCCGCTGGAAGAGCCGGCCGAAGTGGGAGCGGGCGGGACGGACGATGCCGGCGGGCGTGCGTCGGAATCTCGAGTCGCTGCCGTGGATGGACGAGGAGACCCTGTCCCGGATCATCACCGCGGATGCCGCGGGCGCCGAGGAGGCCCGGGGATGACCGACGCCGGACGCTTCGCGGGAAGACGCATCCTGGTCGTGGACGACGACCCCGACATTCTCGCATCGACCTCGCTCTCGCTGCAGGCGGAGGGGGCGGAGGTGGTCACCGCGGAGGACGGCAACACCGCGGTCTCCCTCTATGCCGCCGCCCGCCCGGACGGAGTGGTGCTGGACATGATGCTGCCCCGCCGCTCCGGCTTCCTCGTGCTGGAGAAGATCCGGGAGTCGCCCGACTCCCCGCCCGTGGTCATGGTGACCGCGAATCAGGGACGTCGGCACATGACCTACGCGGAGAACCTCGGCGTCACCGCGTATCTGGTCAAGCCGGTCCCGATGCCCCGACTGCTCGACGTCCTCGCGGAATCCATGGGCCTCGCGTGATCGCCCCTGACGAGGGGTCACGGCTCCGCTATTCTCCATCACCCATGGCCCAGTTCCAGGTCGATCATGCCCCTCGCCCCGACGGCACGGTTCCCGACATCGGGAGCCGCCAGGATGTCGTGCGATGGCTGGCTCCGTACAACGTGGCCCCGGAGACCGACGATCCGTCGGAGACGATCCTCTACGGGCCCGGCATCCGGATCGAGTTCAACGACGCGGACCCGGTGGTCCGTTTCATGCTCAGCGAGGTGGACACGGACATCTCGAGCCGTGTGCTCGTCCGCATCGCCCGGGACTTCGACTGGGTGCTCACCGACATCGCCACCGGCACGCAGCGTCATCTCCATCGCCCCCCGCACGACGAGGACGGGGCATGACCTCCGCCGCTCCCGAGCCGCGAGCGATCCGGGGTGACGACCCGGAACAGCTTCGAGCCGCGATCGATGCGGCCTTCGACTTCCGAGGTGATGTCACGATCGTCCGTCGCGACGGGGAGCCCGTCTCCGGATTCGTCTTCGATCGCCGAGACGAGGTCACGCTCGAGGCGTCGTCCGTCCGACTGCTGACCCCCGACGGCACGCGAGTCTCGATCGGCTACCCGGATGTCGCCGAGGTCCGGTTCACTGGCCGGGATGCAGCCGCGGGCCGGAGTTGGGAGAACTGGGTCCGTCGCTATGCGGAACAGAAGCTCGCGGGCAGGACCGCGAGCATCGAGAGCGACGATCTGGACTGAGCGATCAGGGCCGTCGCAGGAGATCCGCCGCCTGCGGATCGACCTCGACGACCGCGGCCCCTCGGGCCGAATCGATCTCGGCAAGACGAGCGTCGATCATCCGCAGCATGGCGTCCAGATCGGACGATGTCCTCTCGAAGGCATCGCTGCCGGTCGCCACCTCGATCGGATCCTTCCGGCCGGCCCGCTCCAGACGGCCTCGGATCGCGGCGGCATCGACGCCATGCAACGCCCTCGCCCGCATCAGCCGGGCGCGGAGTTGGAGAAGATCTCGTTCCTCCGTCGTCACCGGCCCGGCGTTGGTACCCGCCAGACGGAGCCTGGGAGAGTCCGCCTCGGCGGTGGCCGGTGCAGTCGGCTTGGGGGGGGTCCGCTCGGACATGAACCCGGAATCATCCCCGACCCCGACGCCGACGGCAACCCCTTCGATGGAGGGGTCGATCCGGGCCCGGTCACGCGATGGAACGGCTGGCATGTCGTCGTATCGACGGCCCGCCTTCGGGAACTGCAGAAACACGAAGATATCGGTCCTTCCAGGCCCTCAGCCGGCGCCCCGCATCGGGGCCGGCGTCTCCGAACACCGGGGCCTCCCCGCGATCTTCGTCATCTCGACGATCTCCAACTCGGGCGCGTCGCCCCTCGCGGCGTCGAGCGGTGGCTCCGGCCGATCGACCGCCCGGATGGCGGCGTGGATCGCGTCTGCGGCCCGGGCAGCATCCGTCCCCGGCGGCGTGTCCGCCGCTCGGACCAGTCGATCGACCGCCTCGGCGGTCGGGACCGGACCGTCCCAGGTGCGGATCGCCGGATGCGACGTCTTGCCGAGGGTCCGGCCGGGTTGGGCGAGGATCTCGTGGATCTTCTCCCCCGGGCGGGGCGATGTGAAGACGACACCGATCCGACCGGGGCCGATCGGCGTGCCCGGCATCGCCTCGACGGTGCCGAGACCGTGGGCCGCGGCGAAGCGATCGGCCAGATCCACGATCCGCACCGGTTCACCCATGTCGAGCACATGGATCCGGCCCGTGGGCATCGAGGCGTCCGCGATCGTCGCGGCCTGCAGGACGAGCCCTGCCGCCTCGGGAATGGTCATGAGGTACCGCGTCATCCGACGGTCCGTGATCGTGATGGGTCCGCCGTCGCGGATCTCACGACTCCAGATCTCCAGCACGCTGCCGCTCGAACCAAGCACGTTGCCGAAACGAACCACGGCGCACCCGAGCCCGGCATCCGCCGCCTCCCGCTGCACCGCGATCTCGGCGAGCCGCTTGGTGGCCCCCATCACGGATCGAGGCGAGACGGCCTTGTCGGTGGAGATGAGGACGAATCGGGAGGCACCGGTCGCGATCGCGGCCCGGACCGCGTTGATCGATCCGATCAGGTTGTTGCGGACCGCTTCCCGGGGATGATCCTCCGACAGCGGGACATGCTTGTGAGCCGCCGCGTGCAGCACCACGTGCGGTCGCACCGACTCGAACACCCGCAGCGTGCCCGCCGGATCGGCGACATCCTGCAACGACGCCCGTCTGGCCAGCGACGGATGACGCCGGGCGATCTGCCGGTCGATCTCGAAGAGGGCATGCTCGCTGCGATCCATCAGCACCAGCTCGGCCGGTTCGTAGTCGGCGATGCGGCGACTGAGTTCGCTCCCGATCGACCCCCCCGCCCCCGTCACCAGAATCCGCCGGCCTCGACAGAGCGAGCGGATCCGATCGTGATCGAGCGGTCGGCTCGGGCGATCGAGCAGCATCGCCGGATCGATGTCGGGGAGACTCCGCGGACCGACGCCATCGAGGAGATCCTCGACCGTCGGGAAGAACCGCTCCGGCACATCCTCGCGTCGGAACGCCGTGCGGATGCCCTGCAGCAGTTCCGACGCCGACGCCGGAAGCGAGACGATCGCCAGATCGGGAGACGTGGCCCCCACGAGCATCCGGATCGCCTCGTCGAGCGCCTGCCCGCGAAGCGGCGGCGTCGTCGCGTCGGGGTCCAGCCGCCCCACCACGACGGTGGGACGATCACAGTCCGCCAGTCGCCGAGCGACGGCCTCACCCGCCCAGCCCGGCCCCACCACGACCACCCGGAGCGGGGATCGCGGGCCCTCGATGCCAGTGGACTCGTCGTTCATGCGCGGTCGCCCCCCGTTCGGCGTCGTCGTGACGGCCCCGAACGGGGCCATCGTCGACATCGACCCGGACGATCCCCGACTTGGACGGATCATTCCGATCGCGACGATTCGACGGGTTGGCCGACCTTCACCGCGACCGAACCGTCCGAGAATCGATCACGCCGATGCGTGGTCGTCGGGGGCGGGGCGATCCTCGGCACCATCCCCGCCGCCCCCGAGCCGTCCGATCAGGACGGACAGCCCGAATCCGGCGAGCACCAACCCCGCCGCCCCGGCGACCAGACCCGCCGACGGCGAGAATCCTCGGGTCGGCCGATGCTTGAGCGGCACCGCCTCCGCGGCTTCGACCGACTCGATCCGAACGCCGCGGATCACCGAGCCGACCTCGGGCGTCACCGGTTCGCGAAACGGCCAGAGTCCGGCCACCGCGCCGAGGAGCAGGCCGAGCAGGGCCCCGAGCGTCGCATCCCGATGCCGCCGGAGAAGCCACCGCACGAGATTGCTCACGAGCACCACGCCGATCAGGACGCCCACGCCGATCGCCACCAGCGACGGCGCCGCCGCCAGAACCGCGTCGAAGGACCGGCTCTTCGCCGCGTCCGCCATCGCACTCACCGCGTCGAGCACCGCGACGTACTGGCCGAGTACCAGCAGCAGGTA
>JAUIHC010000614.1 GCA_030432455.1 Phycisphaerae bacterium
GTCTGCACCTTGTCGGCGAGGGTGCTCCAGGCGTCCGGGGCGAGCCCGAGCCCGAACGCCTCGGCCAGCTCGGGCGTGATGCCGCGTTCGTCGAGGAGTCGGATGCCGAGTTCCGACTCGCAGAGCGTGCGTCGGAAGAACGAGGCGGCGAGGCGATTCGCTCGAAGAAGCAGAGCCCGGTCGCCGGTCCGCCCGGCATCCTCGGGTCGTCGCCCGCGGGTGAGTTCGATGCCGGCGCGGCCGGCCAGCGTTTCGAGCGCCTCCCGGAACTCCAACTTGTGGAGGTTCATCAGGAAGTCGAGCGCGTTGCCGTGAGCCCCGCACGCGAAGCAGTGGTAGAAGCCCTTCTGCGGGACGACGTACATCGAGGGACGCGAGTCGTCGTGGAAGGGACAGATCCCGATGAACTCCGTCCCCTTGGGCTCCAGCCGCACCTGCTCCGCGACCAGCGACACGAGGTCGGTGGCGGCGAGCACGCGTTCGCGGTCGTTGCCGAAGGAGGAGGAGGACGTCACGAGAGCGATCCGAGTCGGGGCGGAGCCGACGCCGCCACGGGCGTCGAAGGACGGAATCGCAACGCCACGCAACCACCTGCGGTTCCCCCCGAATCCTTTCGGGCGGAGACCTTCGGACAGCCGGTCGTGCCATCGTTCGATACGACGCGGACGCCGTGCCGAGGCATGGCGGCCGAAACGACTCTCGGCTGGTCCCTGACCGCGACACCGCGGCACGGGGATCGGTTGTCGGGACGGTGCGGAGCGAGCCGGGCCGGCTGGTCTGTCACGAGTGAGGGAGGGACGAGACGGAGCCGGGATGCGGGTCGCTGTTCGGTGCTGGTGGAGCTGTTGGATCCGCCCGATGGAGAGGGCCGGGATCGACGGGGTACCAGCGCGGAACGCGGAAGAATAGCGTTCAGAAAGGACGAATCAAGCAAAAACAGCCACCATCTTCACAGACGGCGGAGAATCGCGGTCCGGGAAGATGGCTCAGCCTTCGGCGGCGGCCTTCTGCTCGCGGGTCCAGGTGTACTTGCGGCGAGCGGGCTTGACGACCAGTCCCATGCGGATGGCCTTGGTTGATGCCAGCACCCGGGTGGGGGTGCCGTCGATCACGCACCGAACCTTCTGCAGGTTGGGCTTGAAGGTCCGCTTCGTGGTCGAGGTGATCTTGATGCCGACACCGCCGAGGTACTTCGCGCGACCGCGATAGGTCTTCTTGTGACCCGACTTGGTACCGGTTCCGAGGAAATGACAGCGGCGGGGCATGGACGATCTCCGTGGGGGAAGCCGAGCAGTATACGAAAACCTCGCCATCCGGCAAGGGGGGGCGTCAGTCCGGTTCGATCCACGGGCCGTGCAGGGCCGGCCCGTGTTCGACAGGGGTCAGACCAGTCCGGATCATCGCCTTTCGGAGCAGGCCATCGTCATCGTCCGAGAACCGTCCGACCGCGATGCTGTCCAGATCGAGGACGAGGGTGGCGGGGTGGGCTGACGCCTCGGACTCGCCGCCGCCGAGCAGGGGAATCACGATCTCCGAACGATCACGCGGATCGCAGGCGACATAGGCGTCGCCCAGTTCGAGCACGTCGGCGACGATCCGCGTCCGCCCGGTGCGGAGCGACTGGC
>JAUIHC010000615.1 GCA_030432455.1 Phycisphaerae bacterium
CACCGACCGCCCACCGTCGATCGGGACCACGACGCCGGTGGTGTAGGTCATCGCGACGACCATCGCCTCGACCAGCGCCGCCGCCTCCTCGAGCGTTCCCGCGCGGGCGAGGGGGACGCGGGCGAGATAGGCCTCTCGGCGGGCCTCGTCGAACTCGTCGGCCCACGCGATGACCCCCGGCGCGACGCCGAACACTCGAACCGGCGCGAGCTCGATCGCCAGCAGCGGCACGAGCGATTCGAGCATCGCCTTGCCCGCGAGGTACGGAAGGGCCCCGGGTCGCGGTCGAAGCCGGGCGTGGATGTCGCCGAAGAACACGACCGCTCCGCCGCCCGCCCGCGTGGACGCGGCCAGCCGGGCCGCGAGTCGCATCGCCAGCGTGGCGGGGCCGGCGGCCTGCACCGCGGCCTGCCCCGCGAGGTCGCCGAATCCGACATCGGCGATCGGACGCTCGTCAAACGGCGCGCCGGTGACGACCAGCGCGTCCACCGCATCGCACGACGACGACGACGACACGAAGGTGTCGATCCGGTCGGGATCAGCCAGATCCAGCAGCCCGGTCGTGAGGCGATCGCGTCCCCCGCCCGCGGCCTCGACCACCGCCTCGATCGTCTCTGCGGCGATCTCGGGGCGACGAACCGTCCCGGTCACCGACCAGCCCAGTCGAAGGAAGCGGGCCGCCACCGCGACACCGGTCCGCGCGTTCAGGCCGGCGACGATGGCGTGTCCGGGGGGAGATGTCACGAGGGTCGCCTCCGCGGTTCGTCCGGCGGCCACGAGTCGCCGGACTCGGGATCGACCCGCACCCGTCGAGCGGATTCGGACCAGGGATCGGTCGTGGCCCCCGGATTCCGCCCAGCGCCGCCACCGCGCCGGGCATGTCGTCGCCGTCGCATCCACGCGATCGCCACGAGTCCCGCGAGGCCGACCAGCCCCCCCGCGACCACCAGCCCGAGGAGCGCCGCCCCCCGCAGGGTCGGCGGCACCTCCGAGGTCACCAGCGCGAGCATGGAGCCGGGTGCGAACATCGCACGGAGTCTACGACGAGCGGTCGATCGTTCCGGATCCCACGCCGTAGAATCTCCGCCACGGCGGTTCGATGACGAACGGGCCAGCCGATCCTCGTCGCCCGAGCCTGCCGGCCGCGGCGTTTCCGGGAGTGCCACTCGCCGATGTCCACGCCGCCCCCAGTTCCATCCCGCCGCGCGGGCGGTGCGCCCGGGGCCGGTCGATGGCGGCGGCGGCTGAGCCACTGGGTCATGGGCGCGGGCTTCCTTCTGGCCATGGCGTTCCTGCTGCGGAACCCCCTGCTCGCCTCGATCGTCCGATCTCAACTGGAACACCTGACCGGCGGCGAGGTCCGCGTGGTCCGCGCCCGATTCGAGGGACTGACCGGCGTCCGCATCGACGCGATCGAACTGCGGGCACCGGGGTGGCCCGGCCCCGGCGGCGATGTCCTGCTGGTGGAGGGGCTCGACGCGAGCCTGCGACTCGCCTCGCTGCTTGCGGGCGAGTTCGGGTTCGATCGGATCGCGGTGGATCACGTCCGGGTGCGGGTCGCGGAGTCGCGGGAGGATCCGAACCGGCTCAACGTGGCATCGCTCTCGCCCCCGTCGGATCGGA
>JAUIHC010000616.1 GCA_030432455.1 Phycisphaerae bacterium
GGACCGTCAGCGGATCCGCGACGAGGTCGCGCTCATGCAGCTCCGGCTCGAGGCCTGGGCCTCGGTCAAGCAGGCGGAGGTCGATCGCGAGGAGTCGCTGAAGTGGCGGAGCATCTACCGCAACCTCCGACGCGAGTCGCAGCGGGTCGCCGAGGCCGAGGGCTACGAGATGGTGCTGGTGGACGACTCGGTCGGCGATGTCCAGACGATGGCCCAGTCGAAGGTCCCGCTCCAGCAGCAGGTGCTCGAGCAGATCACCAACCGTCGAATCCTCTTCGCGGCGAACGCCATCGACATCACCGATCAGGTGATCGTCCGCATGAACAACGCCGCCAACGCGGCGCCCTGATCGACCCGTCGATCGACGCCCCCCCTTCAGTCCCCCCCGGAGCATCCCATGCCCCGCCCCCCGCTCTCCCTCGCCGTGATCGGCGTCGCCTCCCTCGCGATCCTCGCCGGCGCCGCCCGCACCGTGCTCGACCTGCCGACCCGGCCTCCCATCGTGGCGACCGTCGATCTCGAGCGTCTCTTCAACAACCTCGACCTCCGGCAGGCGGGTGAGGATCGGGTCGCCTCGATCGGCGCCGGTTTCGACACGCAGCTCGAGGAGCTCCGCGGCCGCATCGAGAGTCTGCAGGCCGACCTGGAGAACTTCGAACAGGGTGGCGAGGACTGGCTGCAGATCAACGACACCGTGCAGTCGACCATCAGCGAGTACCGCGCCATCGAGCAGTACGCCCAGCTGAAGATCGAGGCGGAGCGATCCAAGGCGATGAAGAGCGTCTACGAGACGATCAAGTCCGAGATCGCGAGCTTCGCCGCGGCCCAGACCCCGCCGATCGACTTCGTCCTGATCGACGACACCATCCCCGACCTCGAGCCCTCGACTGCCGACGCGATGCTCAAGCAGATCTCGGCCCGCCGCATGGTCTACGCCACCACGCAGTTCGACATCACCGAGGCGGTCCTCGCCCGCATGAACGGACGCGGCGGGTGAACCTCGGCGGCCTGCTCGAAGGCCTCGGGCCCGCCACCGCCGACGCCCTCGCCTCGCTGGTGAACGGCGAGCTCGAAGGCGACCACGACGCCGTCATCAGCGGCATCGAGGCGCTGCAATGGGCCGCCGAGGGCGACCTCACCTTCGTCGGCGACGCGCGGCACGCACGGCTCTGGGCGGAGTGCGCCGCCTCGGTCGCGCTGGCCGATCGATCGCTTGATCTGGGCGACTGGCAGCGGGCGGGGCGGGCGGTGGTCCGGGTGGACGACGCCGATCAGGCGATGATCACCGTCCTGGAGACGCTCGAACGATTCGCCGACGAGCGACGCGATCGGCCCGCGATCGGCGTGCATCCCACCGCCGAGATCGATCCGACCGCGACCATCGGAGCCGAGGTCGCGATCGGCGCGGGCACGATCATCGGTCCCCGAACCACCATCTGCGATGGTGCCTCGATCGAGGCCGGCGTCCGGATCCACGCCGACTGCCGGATCGGCCGCGGAGTGGTGATCCACGCCTCGGTGGTGATCCGCGAGCGGACGATCGTCGGTGACGGCTCGATCCTCCACGCGGGCGTGGTGCTCGGCAGCGACGGGTTCGGCTATCGACCGTCGCCCGACGGCCG
>JAUIHC010000617.1 GCA_030432455.1 Phycisphaerae bacterium
GCTCGGAGGCGCTGCCCTTGCAGCACTGGTTGTTGAGCGGGATCACGCCTTCGCAGATCGGCTCGCCGGCCCAACGCTCGGTGAGGGCGCGGAGTGCGGCGTTGGCGTTGCGGATCGTCGTCGCGAGGTCCGCGGGCGTGTCGGTACCGAACGCCTCCGAGAACCACAGATCACGGCCATCGGCATCCTGCCCGATGACGCCGTTGGTCTGACCGAAGACCGCATCCATGAGCAGGCCCGCATTGATGTCTCCCCATTCCATGAGAAGCGTCGCGAGCAGGTCCGGGTTCCGTTCCGCCAGCGTGTCGATCAACTCCTGCACGGAAAGGTCGCCGGACTCGTACGCGTCGATGGTCGCGACCGCCTCGAGCACCCGACCGGGACCGTCGAGCTCGCGGAGCCATGCCAGAGTCGCTTCGTTTGCGGGGTCGTGAGCCGCCGCTGGCGCGGCCGGAACCAGGACGGCCAGCACCAGGCCGCCAGTGAGAAGCACCGTGCGAGTCCGAGCGAGTCTTCGAATCATGAGTTGTCCTTTCAGTCCGCCCGTCAACATAGCGGCGATACAGACTGGGCTCAATGGTCAGGCGGATGATGGCGAAGCCATCCGCGACCTGACAAAGAACCCGCACGAGCCGGAGGCTCGAATGCGGGTTCGAAGTCAGGGCGACAGGATTCGAACCTGCGACCTGCGGCTCCCAAAGCCGCCGCTCTACCAAGCTGAGCTACGCCCTGTGATTCGACGATTGTACGTTGATCAACTCCCGAGCCAACCGGCGAGAAGCTCCCGAACCCGATCGGCCGCAAAAACGTGGGGGTAGTGCCCGACGCCGTCGAGCTCCACGATCTCCGCGTCATGTCGCGCTGCCCGCATGGCGTCCACCGGCATCCGTCCGGGGTCGCCCGCGATCGCACGGATCGGGCACGACAGCGTCTCCAGCGACTCGTCGATCGGCCACTGCACGGCGCCGCCGATCGCGGCGGCCGCCTCGACGACCGGGGCGAACATGAACCGGCGTTCGATCCGGAGCCGGTCGGAGCCCTGATCGTCGAGGTGGAAGAAGTCGGGAACCCAGGTCGAGCAGTCCGCGATCCAGCCGGCCTGAGTCGCGAGTCGTCCGGAGTTCGCCGCCCGGTCGATCCATCCGGTCATCCGTTCGATCAGTCCGCTGCGACGCTCGGGCACCATCGGGGTGCTCGAGTCGATGAGGATCACGCGTCGGACGTCGAGCATCGGGTCCGCGGCGAGCACGCAGGCGAGCGCGCCGCCCATCGAGTGACCGATGAGGGTCGCTCCGACGAACCCGGCGTCGACGATGGTCCGGCGGATCGATTCGACGAGATCGTCGGCGATCGCCCGCATGGCAGCCTCCGCATCACCGGGGGCCCGGTCTTCGAGGGGCCAGGTCTCCAGGTCGATCGACCCGGGGGCGGGCATCCAGCCGGGGGCCAGAACCGGCCCGGAGAGGGCGGGTCGGATCGCGTCGAGCTCATCCGCGTGGCCGCACCACCCGTGGAGATAGACGGTCTTCGGGGTCGATTCTGGGGGCGTCATGGCCGGGACGGTACGGGATCGCCCCTCTGAAGGGCTCCCGTCGGTCGGATATCCTCCGCGATCCGAAG
>JAUIHC010000618.1 GCA_030432455.1 Phycisphaerae bacterium
CGCTGTTCCTGCGGGATCACGGACTGCTCCGCGGACTCGCGAAGGGCGCGCGGCGGGAGCGCGGGGCGTTCAGCGGCGGCTTCGATCTCTTCACCCGCGGGGAGATCGTCGCGATCGTCAAGCCCGGCCGCGAGCTGGCGACCCTGACCGAGTGGACGCTGCTCGAGACCTTTCCGGTGCTGCGGCGGTCGGCGCCCGCGAACCGCATGGCGTGGTATCTCGCGGATCTGATCGGACGATTCCTGCATCAGCCCGAACCGCACCCCGCGACCTGGCACGCGGCACTGGCCGCGTGGCGGGCGGTCGAATCAGGAGAGGACGTCGCCCGCGCGACCCTCGCGTTCCAGTGGCGACTGCTCTGCGACCTCGGGTACCGGCCGCGACTCGAACTCGACGGCATCGAGGGCGAGACGGTGGCGTTCAGTGCCGCCAGCGGCGGGGTCGTCGAGGACACCGGAGCGGGGGACCGCTGGCGGGTCCGTCGCGCGACCGTGGACCTGCTCGTGGCGATCGATGCGACCGACGGAGAGCTTCCCGACGACGCGGACGACGCAGGCGTGACCCGGGCGAACCGATTGCTCGCCGCGTGGATCCGCGAGCTCCTCGGGGTCGAGAGCGTGTCGATGCGACTGCTGTTCGGCTCGTGACGGGTCGTCGCGGGTTCTGGGACCCGCTCGATCCTCCATCCGGTGCGATCGCTTCATCGTGGCGTCCGGTCGTCCGATGCTCGGAACGCGGTTCGGCCGGCAGGGACGCCGGCGTCGGCAACCGCGATCCAGTGCGTTTCGGGGACCAGGGAGGAGATCGGACCATGAACGACGCGGCCCTTGCGCGGATCATGAACAGCCCGCAGATGCCGACGCTGCCCGCGGTGGCGGTGCAGGTGCTCGAACTCACGAGTCGCCGCGACGTCGAACTCGCGGAGATCGCCCGCGTCGTCGAGCACGATCCCGCGATCGCCACCCGCGTGCTCAAGACCGTGAACTCGTCGTTCTACGGACTCACCCGACGCGTCGGCAGCATCCGCCAGGCGCTGGCGTACCTCGGGATGGAGACGGTCAAGGGTCTGGTGCTCGGTTTCAGCCTCGCCCGCACCTTCCGGGGCGACGAGGACGTGGTCTTCGACTTCAACGACTACTGGAAGCGCAGCATCCTCGCCGCCAGCGCCGCCCGGGCGATCGCGGGCATCGTCCGCACCGGCGATCCCGACGAGGCGTTCGTCGCCGCGCTGGTGCGCGACCTCGGCATGATCGCGCTCTGGCGATTCTTCGACGACCGGTACCTGCAGCTGCTCGACCTCGCCGACGGCGACCACTCGAAGCTCCCGGGTCTGGAACGGCGACACTTCGATGTCGATCACGCGGAGATCGGGGCCGCGATGGTCGAGGGCTGGAAGTTCCCCTCGCAGATCGTGGATGTGGTTCTTCTGCACCATCACGGCACCGAGGTCGCGGCTCAGGACGAGGACATGCGTCGCGTGGTGCTGCTCGCGGGCGAGGTGGCGGAGAGTCTCACCGGTGATCCGCGCCGGGCCCAGGCGGCGCTTCGTCGGTACGAGGAACACGCCGCGGCGTGGTTCGATCTTCGACGCGGCACCGCGATGGCGGCCCTCACGT
>JAUIHC010000619.1 GCA_030432455.1 Phycisphaerae bacterium
CTCCGAGCCCTCCTCCCCCGGGCGATCGAAGCCGCCGTCCCCGAAGATCATCCCGAAGTCCAGACCGCCGCGGACGCCGCACTGCGCCGACTGACGCGTCCCTAGTCTTCACTGTCCACTCTTCGCTCTTCACTCTCCACTCTCCACTCTCCACTCTCTCGCCTCCCATGCCCACCTCCCCCCACGTTCATCATCTCTGGAACGACGTCGAACTCGCCGATCTCGACGGGGTCGATCGACTCGTTCGTCGTTCCAATTGGCTTGGCACCGATCAGCGGATCACCAACACCGGCGGCGGCAACACGTCGAGCAAGATCGACGACGTCGATCCGATCACCGGGAAGCCGGTCCGCGTGCTCTGGGTCAAGGGTTCGGGTGGCGATCTCCGCACGTCCGGCCGTGCGAACTTCGCGTCGCTCGATCTCGACCGTCTGGAGGCCCTCAAGGCGCTCTACGCCTCGCGTCCCGAGACCGGCATCAAGTCGCTCGCCGAGGACGAGATGGTCGAGCGGTATCGCGACTGCGTCTTCGGACTCAATCCGCGGGCCTCGTCGATCGACACGCCGCTGCACGCATTCGTGCCGCATCGGCACGTCGATCACACGCATCCGAACGCGGTGATCGCGATCGCCGCCTGCATTCGCGGCGAGGAGGCGGCGCAGGAGATCTACGGCGCCGAGGTGCCGTGGCTTCCGTGGATGCGACCCGGCTTCGAACTCGGACTCGCGCTCGAACAACTCTGTCGCGACCATCCCGACGCGGGTGGCGCGATCATGGGGCAGCACGGTCTCATCAACTGGCACGACGACGATCGCGGCTGCTACGAGCGGTCGCTCGAGTACATCGACCGGGCGGCGCAGTACCTCGCGGACCACGATCGTGGCGCGGAGACCTTCGGTGGTCAGGCGGTGGCACCGGTCTCGGACGATGTCCGTCGCGGCATCCTCGTCTCGATCCTGCCGTGGCTGCGCGGTCGCGTCTCGACCCGTCGTCGCATGGTCGCGACCGTGCAGCACGACGACGCCACGGTCGGTTTCGTGTCGAGCGCCGACGCCGCACGGCTCGCGGCGCTCGGCACGAGTTGTCCGGACCACTTCCTGCGGACGAAGATCCGACCGCTGCTCGTCGACTGGGATCCGCATCGGGACGATCTCGCGACGCTCCGTGCCCGGCTGGAAGCCGGACTCGCGTCGTACGTCGCTGACTACGCGGCGTACTACGAGGCGTGTCGCCATGCCGACAGCCCGGCGATGCGACCGCCCGAGCCGACGGTCATCCTGATCCCCGGGGTGGGCATGATCGCCTTCGGTTCGAGCAAGTCCGAGAGTCGCACGACCGCCGAGTTCTACCGCTGCGCGATCGAGGTCATGCGCGGCGCCGAGGCGATCGGCGGCTACCGGGCGCTTCCCGCTCAGGAGGCGTTCGACATCGAGTACTGGCGGTTGGAGGAGGCCAAGCTCCAGCGGATGCCCGCGCCGAAGGCGTTCGCGGGGCGCGTGGTGCTGGTGGCCGGCGCCGGCAGCGGGATCGGCCGCGAGACCGCGACCGCGATCGTCCCGGACGACGCATCGGTGGTCTGTCTCGACCTCGACGCCGACAGGGCCGCCGACACCG
>JAUIHC010000109.1 GCA_030432455.1 Phycisphaerae bacterium
CGTCGCTCCAGCACGTCGTCGAGCACCGCGACGGTGCCGGCGCCGACCGGATTCTCGCTCGGCCGCACGAGCTCCTTGCCGGTGGCGAGCTTGACCTGCAGGGAAAGCAGATCGTTGTTGCTCCGCGTGATCCCTCGCAGCACCATCTGCGAGGCGAGCATGTTCGGGACGCGGCCGAGAATCGAGGGAATGGCACTCATGGACGACTCCGATCCGTTCAGGCGATGCTCAGGAGCACCTGCATCGCCTCGTCGATCACCGTGATGAACCGGGCCGCAGCCTGGAACTGACGCTGCAGCGACATGAGGTCGATGGCCTCCTCGTCGAGGCTCACCCCGCTCACGCCCTGACTCTGGGCCTCGAGACTCGACCGCACCAGGCGGCTGGACTCGAGACTGGTCCTCGCCGCGCTCGTCCTGACCGCGAGTTCGTTCACCGACGCCTGCCACTCCTCGCGCAGGCTGCGGCCGCCGAAGGCGTCCACCCCCGCGTCCTCCAGCGCGACCATCGCGAGCGCGGCACCGTTCCCGCCGGGCGTGAAGTCGTCGCTGGTCGAGAGCAGGGCGGGATCGTCGAGCAGGGCCTGATCGACCGCGAGGTCGGTGGCGTCGGTCCCGGTGAAGAAGCCGTTGATGCCGAGGGCCGCGAGCGCCCCGCTGGTGTCGTCGCTGAAGGCGATCTCGCGTCCGGTCGCGGCCTGCAGCACGAACTGCCCGTCGGGTCCGACCGACGCCGTGACGTCGGGGATCCCGAGATCGACATTGATCCGATCGACGAGGTCCTGAAGGCTGTCGTTCTGCGGATCGACGGTGACCTGATGGGTCGAGCGGTTGCCGCTCGCCGGATCGACGACATGAAGCTGGAAGCTGCCGTTCTTGATCGAGTAGGGAAGCCCCGCGTAACTGCCGCCGAGATTCGCGGTCGGATCGTCGAGCTGGATCGACCCCGTGAAGCTCGTCCGCAGCGACGATCCCTGGCCCTGCGAGTGCACGCGGTTCACCTCGAACGCGAGCTGACCCGCGAAGTCGTCCAGGGCGGAGATCGCCGGATCGATGGTGTCGGCCCGCTGCCGCACGAGGGCGCCGATCGATCCCGATCGGATGTCGAGGATGCTGCCGTCGGCGCCGACCCGGACCGTGACCTCGCGGCCGTTGGGGCCGCTCTCCGTGCGAAGCTCGAGTCCACGGCTCTCCCCCGCGAGCACGAGGGGGATCGACCCGACGAGGATGTCCACCGCCCCGTTGGGCTGGTCGATGGTCGTGACCTCGAGGAAGCCGGAGAGTTCGTCGATGAGCTGGTCCCGGCGATCCCGCAGACTGTTCGCACCGCCGGTGGTCCCGCCCTGGCCGCCTTCCGCGGCCGCGATCTGGCTGTTGATGGTCGCGATCTCGTCGAGCAGTCCATCCACCCGCTCGACCGAGGTGCCGAGCGAGCGGTCGACCTCGTTGCGGAGCGTGGTGTACTCGTCGCGAATGAGGTTCACATGGTCCGCGACGCTCACCCCCTGCTGGAGCACCACGGTGCGCACCGCGTCGTCGAGCGGGTTGTTCGCCAGCTCGCTGAACGCGTTGAAGAACGCGGAGAGCCGGGACGAGAGATCGTCGCTGGAGAGTTCGTTCTGCACCGTCTCGACCGCGGTCAGGAACCGCTCGTCGATGGTCGCCGCGTTCTCGTCGCTGATCGCGTCGCGGAGCCGCGACTGCAGCGCGAAGTCGATCGCACGGTTCACGCTGACCAGCGAGACGCCGGTCCCCACGAACTGGTTGCGACCGATCGCCTCCGGACGACTCGGCGCGAGGCTGGCGACCTGCCGGTGATACCCCGGGGTCGCGGCGTTGGCCATGTTGTTGCCAGCCACGCTGATCGCGGCCTGGCTGGTGAGGATGGCCGATCGGCCGATCTGGAGGGCGCCGTTGAGTCCCATGACAACCTCTCCTCAACTGGTCAGGTCGAGACCGGCGACGACGGGGACCCCGTCGCGAAGCCGCCCCCGCCTGCCGTAGACCCCGGTTCCCGAGAGCGCCCCGGCGACGCTCTGCACGATGCCCGCCATGTGTCGCGACAACGCGTCGCCCGCGGCCCTGACCGCGGACTGCTCCCGTCGCGCGGTGACCACCAGATCCCGCAGTTCCGCCGCCCGCGCCTCGAGTCTGGCCCCGAGGTCCTCGGGCAGCACCGCGACGATCGCGGTGATGGCCGACTCCGGGTCGAGTCCGAGCGATCCCGACACCGCCCGCCCGGCCGCTTCGCGTCGCTCGTCGAGCGTGCGGAGACGCTCGATGATCTTCTGTTGCACCCCCGCGACCGTCGGCACCGCCTCCAGATCGGCGGCGCGGATCGCCTCGCGTTGACGCTCGATCGACTGCAGCAGACGGCGGTAGCCCTCGGCCTGCGTGTCGAGGATCTCCTGCAGGGTGCGGACGGCCTTGACGGCGGCCGGGGTGATGTCGGATGCGGTGGTGGATGCGGTGGTCATGCGCGGACCTCCTCGGTCCGGGGCGGGTTCGACACCCCGAGTCGGCGTTCGATGCGATCGAGCAACCGGCGTTCCAGCGAGGCGACCCCCGCGAATCCGGGCTGCGAGACGATGGCGTCGGCGAGCGACCGATCCATGAGATGTCCGAAGCGCTGTTCGGCGACCCCGCGCGAGAATCGTCCCGTCGGGGCACTGTTCTCGCGGGCCTCGCGCACGATCGGCTCGACGAATGTCGCCGCGATCAGCCGACGGGCCGCGAGACCCGCCAGGTCCTCGGGAGCGTCGGCGGCGGTCGCGTCACCGTCGAGACGCCGGACCATCTCGCGAAGGAACGAGGCCTGATCGGTCGAGGACGACTCGCCTCCGGTCGCGGGACCGCGACGCGGGGTCGCGAGGTCCGCCTTCGGACCGGTCCACTGCCCCGCCACGGGCTCGTGCATCATGGTCGGGATCACGGTCATCGCACGCCCGCCACGTGGAACTCGGCCTGAACCATGCCCTGCTCGCAGAGCAGACGAAGGACGTCGGCCTGCTTCTGGGCGGGCACCTGCAGCTTGTCGAGCTGACGCTGGAACTCCCGCAACATGAGCGGCGGCGTCTCGCGACCGCTGAGGATCACGCCCGCCTCCATCCGGATGTCGGGGTTCTCGAGCGTCGGCTCGCGGCGCGGCTCGACGCGGGAGAGCTGGAACCCGTCGATCGAGACATGCGCGTCCAGCAGCCGCGTGTTGCCGGTGATCGAGAGCACGCCGGCCGCGGGATCCCAGTCGATGCGGGCGGGCACCTCGATCACCCGAGCGAAGTCGATCGGGATGTCCTCGATGCGGGCGGCGAAGCGAAAGGCATCGTCCTCGACCTCGGGCAGCCGCACCAGCACGCCGTCCTCGCTGGCGATCGAGGCGAGATCGGTGAACCCGTCCTCCATGAGCTCCTCGTTGATCGCGTCGACGATCCGCTGGGCGTTGGTGATCGTCCCGTGCGTCGGGTTGCGGAAGTCGAAGAGCACCTCGCGACGCCCGCGGTAGTACGGGTTGTCGTAGAAGTCCTGGTACTGCCGGGTGGACTCGTCGATCCCGCTGGTCGGCACGACGAAGGCGCCCTGGGCGGGACCGTCGATGACCGCGGTGGTCGGGGTGTCCTCGTCGACCACGAGCGGGCCCTGCGCGAACGCGACCGGCCGCGGCAGGTTCTCGGGATCGACGTCGAAGAGCATGGTCGGGTTGTCGCGAAGCGGAGTGACCCAGAGCCGCCCGCCCGCGAGCGAGGTCGCCCCGCCGCCCGCGATCGAGACCGAACAGGGGACATACCGCCCGCCCTGCTCGACGAGCTGGACGGTGGCGGTGACGGTGACCAGCGCGATGCCCCCGGCCTTGAGGACGTCCTGAGGCAGATCGGTCTCGTCCACCGCCCCGCTGCGACGGAGCATCTCGGCGTAGAGCCTCGCCGAGGCGAGGTTCCTGCCGGTGTCGCCGGTCCCGTCGAGCCCGGTCACCAGGCCGAGACCGGTCACGGTGCGGGGACGCGAGAACTCCGAGCGGAGCAGATTGCCGAGTCGGTCCGAGCTCTGGGCCGAGGCCGGGGTCGGGCCGATGAGGCCCACGAGCGCGGTCCATGCGCCCACCATGACCGGGACCAGACCTCGAATGCGCAGGAAGTGCGTCTTCATACGGATCCTCCGTGAATGACGGTGATCCGAGGCACGTGGCGTGCCAGACGGACGGGCGTGATGGTGATGGCGGTGGTGCCGGCCGGGGTGGTGGTGGTAGTAGTGGTGGTGATGGACCGGCTTTCCTCGCGACAGATCGATGGTGTGCTCGGTGCCGTCGTCGGGCTGGGGACGATCCTCGTGCTGGGATCCCTCGTCATGCCCGGCTCGCCGATGGCGGGGCCGACGGCCCTCGTCCTGCTCGTCGAGCGGGGTTGGCCCGCCGCCCTCTGGATGCTGGCCGCGGTCGGGCTTGGGACGGTGGCCCTCCCCGCCCTCCCCCCCGCGCTCCGGGTCTCGGGGCTCCGACTCCCGCTCGGGGTGGCGGCGATGATCGTGCTCGACCTGACCCTCGGCGGACTCGGCCTTCTCGGTCGCGGGCACGAGACGATCGCGTGGCTGGCGGTGCTCGCGCCCGCAGGGCTCGGCGTCGGCGCGATCTGGCGATCGCGCCAGGACCGCGGCCCGGCACCCCCGGTCGATCCGTGGCGACTGGCGATTCCCCTCGGCATCCCGATCGGCGTTCTGCTGCTCGCCGCGACCTCGACGCCGGGCTGGCTCTGGGCGAGCGAGTTCGGTGGATACGACGCCCTGAGCTACCACCTGCAGCTCCCCCGCGAGTGGTGGCTCGCGGGCGGCATCGTCGAGACGCCGCACAACGCCTACGGCTCCCTGCCCGGCGGGGTCTCCGCCGCGTTCCTGCACCTGATGACGCTGGTCGGAGACCCCGGCGCCGCGGCGGTCACCTGCCAGATCCTCGTGGCGCTGCTCACCATCGCGGCGGCGGACGCGGCCGCGACGCTGACCGGCGTCTGGTTCGACGGCAACCCCCGCCAGACGATCGACATCGACGTCGCGACGTCGCGGGCCCGACTCGCGATGATCACGCTGATGGCGACGCCGTGGGTCGTGGTGACCGGATCACTCGCCTACGACGAGGCGCTGGTGATGATGGCGGCAGCGGCCGCCGCGGTCATCGTGCTGCGGATCGGCGATGCGTCACCGTCGCTGCCACAGGACCTCCGCCACGGTGCGGTGCTCGGACTCGTACTCGCCGCCGCGGTCCTGGCCAAGGCCTCATCGGGGGTGCTGGTGGTGCTCCCGATCGCCGCGATGACCGCGGTTCTTCTGCCGATGCGACGCTGGCCCGCGATCGCGGCGGCGACCGCGACCGGCGGACTGCTCGCGTGCCTGCCGTGGCTCCTTCGCAACGCGGGGTGGACCGACAACCCGGTCTTTCCCTTCGCGACCGGGGTCTTCGGTGCGGGTGACTGGACCGCCGAACAGGTCGCCCGCTTCGCCGACGGCCACGCCTCGCCGGGCGGCAGCGCGGCGTTCGTCGCGGTCGTCCGGGAGTTCCTGCTTGACGATCTTCTCGGCGGCCTGCCGTCGGGCGAGCCGTGGCGACCGCAGTGGCTCGCGCTCCCACTGCTCGGCCTCGCCTCGTTCGGCCTGCTGCTGCTGCGACTCGCGCCCGAGACCCGACGACGGACGGCCGCGGTGCTGGCCGCGGTCGTGACCGGCATCGTCGCATGGATGTTCCTCACCCACGCGAAGGCCCGGTTCCTGCTGGCGATCGCGCCGCTGCTCGCGGCCGCGGTCGGGCTCGCCGGGCTGGAGATCGGTCGTCCGCGACAGTGGGCTCGATGGGTGGTGGCGGGAGCCGCCTGGCTCGCGCCGCTCGGGCCGGTGCTGATCTTCGCGACCGAGAAGGACGGCGCCCCCGCCGCCGCGATCGGTGCCGACGAGGCGTTCGACGGTCGCGCCGACGCCGCGATGATCGCCGCCGCCGATCCCCGCACCGCCCGCGAACTCCGGGCGGACGCGACTCGGGCGTTCGTGCTTCACGATCTCCCCGACGACGCCCGCATCCTGATGGTCGGCGTCGCGGATCCGTTCCACCTGCCGTTCGCCTCGGAGACGGGCACGCCTCGCCTGCTCTACACCACGGTCTGGACCCGCGGCCCGCTGGAAACCGCCATCACCCGGGCGATCGACGCCGGGGCGGGCGATGATCCCGACGAGCTCGCCGCGAGCGTGGTCGAGCATCTGCGGACCGAGGGCGTCACCCACCTCCTGGTCGCGCCGACCATGCTGGAGATCTGGCGGGCGAGCGGATGGCTCGATCCCGTGCTCGTCCCGGAACGCATCGCGGCCCTGTCCACCAGCCCGGGCGTGAGGATCGTCCATCGATTCCGGGACGGCGGCGTGCTGCTCTCGATCGCGGCGCCACCGGATCGAGCCGACACCGACGGATCCGCTTGACGCGGCGGTCCTCCGAGCCGACCGTGCGGTGATGCCTCGCCGTTCCGACCTCGTCCCTCGCCACTCCCGCGTCCTGACCGCCGGCGGGCTCGCGCTGCTCGTCGGATGCGCCTCGCCATCGGCGTCCTCGCCGACGAGCCGACCGGTGCCCGTGACGATCGACCGACCGATCGCGATGGTGAACGGCACCCGGATCGACCTGAGCGAGGTCGAGACGGCGCTTCTCGAGCGGGCGGGCGGAGAGATCGTGCAGGAGCGGGTGCTCGATCGCGCGGTCGCCCGGGAGGCGACCCGCCGCGGCGTCGTTCCGCCCGCCGATGCCGAGGCCCGCGAACGTCGGCTCCTGACCGAGACGCTCTCGGACGACCCCGATCGGGCGGAACGCCTGCTGGAGGATCTCCGTCGCGCCCGCGGCCTCGGGCCGACGCGGTTCGCCGCGCTCCTGCGGAGGACCGCCCTGCTCCGGGCGCTGGTCGCCCCGGATGTCGAGGTCTCCGAAGACGTGGTGCGCGGGGCGTGGGACGCGGTGCACGGTCCCGCCCGCATCACCCGGATCATCGCGGTGGCGGACCTGCGCGACGCGACGCAGGTGCGACGCCGTCTGCTTGACGGCGCGGACTTCGCGACGCTGGCGGTCGAGCGCAGCCTCGACGCGAGCGGCCCTCGCGGCGGCCGACTCGGCCCGGTGAGTCGTCACGATCCAGCGTGGCCGCGACCGTTCCGGGAGGCGATCTTCGCCCTCGACCCCGGCGTGCTCTCCGATCCGATCCCCGTGGACGGACGCGTGCTGATCGTCGAGGTGCTCGAACTCCGCCCCGCCAGCGGCGTCACGCTGGAGGAGGACCGCGAGCGGGCGACCCGCGTGGCCCGCCTCGCCGCGGAGCGGCTGCTCATGGATCGTCTCGCCCGACGTCTGGTGCCCGAAGGAACGATCGACGCCGTGTCACCGCCGCTGCGTTGGAGTCTCGGCGGCGAGGAATCTCAGGTCCTGAGGTAGGCCATCCTCGCGACCGCGACCGGCAGCAGGATCGCCACCGGCAGGAAGGCGCCCACACCCGCGGGGAGCCCGGGCATCGCGACCGTCATGGCGGCCAGGGCGCCGATCAGCATCGGAATCGCCACCACCGCGGCCTGCAGACTCCGCGAGAGCATCGCCGTCCCGGGGTCCCGCACCAGAAAGAACGGGATCGCGATGACCGGGACGAGGAGATTGACCAGCGCACCGGAGAACCGCCCGAAGATCGTCCGCTCCAGTCGCGCGTCGGTTCCGCCTCCGGCATCCCGCAGATCCCGCAACTGCGACAACGAGAGCATCTGCGCGAAGTTGAGACTGCGGCGGGCCATGAGCATCCGGGGCGAGAGATCGGTCTCCCAGGACTCGATCGACGTCCGCGTCGCGGCTCGCCCCTCCGCCGTCCCGGTCTCCATCCGCATCCCCTGCTCCAGTCGCCAGACCGAGGCATCGTCGTCCCAGATCCCCCGATCGGCGGTGATGCGGGCGATCGCGGTGCCGTCCTCGTCGCGTTCGAGGACGAGGATCGAGGTCGCCTCGCCCGAGCGGGGATCGACCTCCCGCGCGTAGAGCAGATCACCGTCGCCGTCACGCATGAGCGGCGCCTCGAAGGTCTCGATGCCGGGCTTCAGGATCGACTCGTGCTCCCGAACCAGTCGCGTGGCGAGCCGGGGGAGCAGGAGTTCCTGATCGGCCAGCTGCAGCAGCACGACCCCGAGCTGGGCCGCCAGGATCGCCGCCGCGACCCGCTGCAACGGCACGCCCGCCGCCATGATCGCGACGAGTTCGCGGGTGCGGTGCATCTGCACCAGCGTGAACCCGGCGGCGCCGATGCCGACCAGTCCGGTCATGAAGGCGAAGAACTGGAAGATGCGCGGCGCGTGGAAGTCGAGGATGGCCTGCGCCAGCATCAGCGGGTAGGCGGTGGACGTCTCCTCCGCCCGCCGGCGGGCGGCATCGGAGAACTCGTCGAACTGGACCACCACGTCGATCGAGATCGCGAAGACGAACAGCAGACCGAACAACAGGACGAAGTTCGAGAGGTAGCGGACGACGA
>JAUIHC010000110.1 GCA_030432455.1 Phycisphaerae bacterium
TGCTCAACGCCGACTACATCTACAACCAGGCGAACTCGGGAGGCGGAGGCATCGACCTCAGCCGCTTCTTCGGCCGCGACAACGGCTGATCTGCCAGCAAGGTTATCGCTGCAGGGCCTCGGGATCGTACGATTCCGAGGCCCTGTTCTTCGAGCCTTATCGAGCAGTCGATAGGACTCGGCGGACGAAGGAGCCGAGTTTACGGGAGCAGTCTACCATCGCGGTACGCGCCCACATCGCTCTCCGTATCGACCAATGAAGATCCACTTCCTCGGCCGCTCGCTTGATGGTGACGGGCATGTCTCACGGAACAACTCCTCGGGGCATCTGGAAGCCATTCGCTCATGCGTGGAGACGGCGGAGCTGAGCATTCCATTCGAGGTGGTTAACGTCGTCGGCGGCCCCGTGAAGAAGATCCGTGCCCGCTGGTCCCTCCGCAGCGTGGGACGAAGGCTCGCCGAACGAATGGAGTCGGAACTCGGAACATCCGGCCCTCATGTGCTCCTGCACACGGTGCTGTCGGGTTGGGATCTGCGGCTCATTGAACATCTGGGTTCGATCTGGAACGCCTTCGACCACCGGGTCGTGAACGTCATCGAGAACATCCGCCCGGATCACCCCGTGGCTCCGGTCCTCTCCCGCTACGACTTCATGACCTGCTTCTGCGATGACCTGCGGATGAAGCTCGAAGCCACCATCCGCCGACCGAGTCTGCACTGGCCTTCGCACACGAATGTTCTGGCGTTCGCATCATTGCAGCCGCGGCGTCCGGTGGACATCCTTCAGGTCGGGCGGCGAGACCGGGCTCGATTCGACCGTCTCGACGCGCATTGCCGAACGGCCACCGCGGGTCGGCCGTTCCTGCTCGACTTCACGACCCGGCCCAACCCCGCATTCCCGGATTCAGGTCCGGTGGAACTCGAAAGGCTCATGGGCGCGTACGCGCGGTCGAAGGTGGCGGTGTGCGAGACAGCCGAGACGACTCCTCGATTTGAGGGGCGATCGCCGCTCACCACCCGCTGGGTTCATGGGTGGGCCGCGGGCTGCACGGTGGTCGGAACCCGGCCTACCGGAAGTGGAGTCGCGGAACTCATCGACTGGCCGGAGTCGACGCTCGAATGGCCCGACGACCCGGAGATGGAGATCCCCTTCCTTGAGAGTCTGCTTGCGGATGAGCAAGGACTTCGACGGCGTCGACACCGGAACGTCGCGGAGGCGCTTCGTCGCTTCGACACGCGACATCGGTTCGCTTCACTGCTGGACGCCCTCGGGATCGCGAAGCCGGATCCCCTGCAGGCGGCGCTCGACCGTCTCGAGGTCGAGGCCCGGCTGGCGGAGAGGCAGATCATGGGAAGCCCGGCATGATGCCTCGACGACTTCAGGACGTGTGCTTCGGCCTTCCGGTCTTCGGGCGGATGTCGGCCGGCGTGGCGCGGGCGATCGCGGCTCGAGGCGGCCGGATCGTGACCACGGTGGCCGGCCGAAGCGAAGGGACCCGACGACGCGCGGACCGGAGCGATGTCCGGTTGGTCGACTCCATGGAAGACGTGTTCCATGCCGCCGACGTGGTGCTCTCCATCGCGGGTCCGAGCGCGGCGGTCGAGGTCATGGACAGGCTGGTGGCCTGGGTGCCGAGGCACGGTCGGTCGCCCGCATTCATCGAGGCGAACGTGCTCGCGCCGGAGGTGCTCCGCCGGTACTCGGAGAGACTGACGCCAATGGGGCTTTGCTTCGTCGACGCAGGCATCGTCGGTCTTCCGCCCGACGCCGATCGGCGACCGCTCCTGCTGGTGGCTGGTCCGGACCTCGAGTCCATGGACATGCTCGATGGCGTCGCATTCGACGTGCAAACGGTGGGTGAGGAGATCGGCCGGGCTTCGACGCTCAAGCTTCTTCATACGCTTCTGTCCAAGGGCATCAACGCCAACCTCCTGCAGGTGATGCTGGTCGCGGAGCGGGAAGGCTCCAGCGCTGCCTTGCTCCAACTGCTCGACGCGCGCCGCCCCGATCTGGCCGAGCGAATTCGAAAGGTCGTTCCTTGGATCCCCGCGGACCACGCACGATTCGAAGCGGAACTCGCGAACGCTGGCGACTGGCTCCGAAACCGGGGATGGTCTGCGGGGATGGCGGATTCCGGCTGCGAGGCACTGCGATCCGTGGCTTCAAGTCCGCTCGCCGGGGAGTCTCGCGAAGTCCGGGACGATGCACGTTCCGCACCGGAGACCGTGCGACTGATTGCTCAGGGTTCAACGATCGATCGGCGAGGCGGCGAAGACTTCGTGCTCTCGCACTTCACGGACGATCCCGACGAGATCCGCTCTGCGATCGCAGGGGGGGTCGATCGAGTGGGGCCCGATCTCGAGATCTGGAGCAAGAACGACCGTCAGTCGGGACTCGGAACCCGGATTTCGGTGCATCGGTACGAGTCCATTGCGGTTGCGGCCGAAGAGCGGGACGGGGCGTCGTCATTCTGCCGAGTCGACCCGATTCACGACGGCTCCGCCGCCGGCATCGAGCGAGCGCTGGAATGCGGTGCGCGTCACATCATGCTGCCGATGTTCCGCACGCCGGAGGAGGTCGCGGCATTCATTCGCCTGGTGGACGGTCGGGCGGCGTGCATCCTGCTCTTCGAGACGGTCGCAGCGGGATTGCGGGTTTCCGAAATCCTGCGGGTTCCGGGCATCGACGGCGTTCACCTCGGCTTGACCGATCTCATGCTGGATACGGGGATGGGGAGCCGGTTTGACGTGCTGCTGACGCCATGGATTGAGACGGTCTGCGACGAGGTCCATCGTGCCGGTCTTCCGCTCCATATCGGTGGAATCGCGTCGGTCAGTGACGACTCACTTCCGATTCCGGTCGAGCCGATTCTTGCCCGGATCGTTGAGCTGGGTGCGAGCGGTTCGCTGGTGACCCGTGCGATGGCGAACCGATGCACGACTCCCGAAGAGTGGGCGCGCGAGGTCGATGCGGTGAGGGATCGGGTTCGCACTCTTCGGACGGATGCCGAGCGGCGGCGGGCGGGTGTCGATCGTCTTCGCGAGATCGTGCGTGCGGCCCGACGCGACGGGCGTCGGATCCCTTAGGTTGTGTTCAGGGCCGGCGACAGTTCGGCTTCCCGGGACGTCGGAACGAGGATCACTCCACTGGTCGCAACAACGGCTGTTCCGATGAATTCGAGGAACTTCAGCCGACCGCAACAGGAACCCCCCGGATGGCTCTGCCCACGGGCAACCACCAGACCCTCTCAATGGGGGTCTTTTTCGTTGGTGCCGATCGGCGAGGCGTACGCATTCCGGCCGCCCGTGACGACGGCCCACTTGGCCCGAAGACCGATCGGTCGGGCCGTACTCGGTGTCGACTGTCGAGTGGCCCTACTCCCCGGGCGTCTTCGCGTAGAAGACCGCGTCGAACTGGTACCACTTGATCGCCTTCTCGTCCCAGCCGGGGCCGGCGGCGGAGGTCTGGCCGACGCGGCCGCCTCGGTCCAGCTGGCGGGCGGCGGCGTTGCCGGCGTTGTACTTCGGACGACTCGACCACCAGTACGCCGCGGCGCCGATCTCCTCGGCGGCGGCGCGGGCCTGTTCATCGCCCGGGACGCTGCCCGCCACCGCATCCACCTCGAACCGGCTGGTTCCGAGCCTCGGGAGTTCCTGCTCGGTGAGCAGTCGGACCGGAGCCTCGGTCGAGTCCCGTCGCCGGCCGACATAGTGGTCCACGAAGGGATTCGACGCGCAGCCTCCGAGGGTGGCGAGGGCGAGGGCGGCGACCACACGGGCGGCGGATCGCGGAACGGTCGGGAATCGAAGCGTGCTCATGACCGGGGATGCTACTCGCGGGCGTCCGCGTTCAGGCGTCGGGCGACGAGGGCGCGGTGGCGTCCCCGCTGTCGACGGTGGCGTGGTCCGCGGTGCGGCCGCGGAGCACCCACCACATCGCGGCCCGCTGTTCGGCCGAGACGCCGTCCGCGTACAGGAGGGCGTTGAGTCGCCCCCGCTCGGCGGCGACCCGCGCGTCGAGCTCGCGCCAGGTGGCGGTGTCCTCCTCGCTCAGCGTGCCCGCGGCAAGTCCCTGCTCGAGCGGCGCGATCCGTCGGGTGAGTTCGAGGAAGGTCGCGGCATCGGCGGCGAACGCCTGCACCGCGGGGTCGTCGAGCATCGCGACATCGAGCTCGGGGCCCTCGGATCGCGCGTCCCGCGGCGGACGGTCGGGCTCGGTGGACTCGCCGCAGCCGGGTGGGATGCACGAGAAGGCGGCGGTCGCCAGCAGGACGGTCAGAGGACGGAAGCGGGGGATCACCAGCCTCCGTAGAGTTCGCGACTGCCGGGGAAGAGCCGCTTGGAGATCCAGTCCCAGTCCGGCCCCGGGTAGTAGACATTGGTCTGGAGCCGCATGAACGCCTCCTCGATCGGGGCCGGATCGGTGTAGCTCGTGCCCGCCCACGTATAGCGCTCGACATGGCCGTCGGCGTAGGCGAAGTTGAAGTGGCCGGTGTCCCAGATCATGAGTTTGTCGATCCAGTCCGGGCCGTACGGGCTGATGCCCCAGCCGTTGATGTTGTGGCCGCGATGGTCGAACTCGGCGACCACGCAGATGGTCTCGCCGGGCTTGGGGATGCGGCTGCGGGTGGCGATCTGCCAGGTCGGTGGACCGCCCCAGTACCCGGATCCCTCGCCTTCGCTGAAGAAGGCGCTCAGGGAGTAGGTGCGGATGTGGTTCGACTTGTCGAACGGCGACCGATAGAGCCTGAGCTCGTTCAGGTACGGCCAGAGTCGACCTTCGGTGAGGGCCGTCTCCCGCTCGGTGTTGCCGGCCCCGAGATTCGCGCCCACCGACCGGACCCAGTCGTACGCATGCCGGTTGGTGTCCGGAGCGACATAGCGACCGGCGTTGTCGGTGGCGTACCCGTCCCACGCGAGCATGATCTGTCGCTGGTTGTTCAGGCAGGTGAGGCCCTTCGAGGTCTGCTGGATGTTGCCGACCGCGAAGAGCACGAGGGCGATGAGCAGTGCGATCATCGCGATGACCACGAGGAGCTCGACGAGGGTGAAGCCGCGGGACGGCGTGGTTCGCCCCTCGGGAAGTCGTCTCTGTGGCATCTGAAGAACTCCGATCACGCGGCCGAGCCTGTCGCGGCCCGCCGGGACCCCTTGCTGGAAATGACAACCTGTGCTCGAAAGGATACCCCGCTCGATGCACCGATCAATCGGAGGTCCGGGTTTCCGCGGTCTTCGGCGCCGAGGGGTCGCGCCGTTCCTCCGGTTCGGCGACGGCCTCGGACGGACGGCGTCCCCGACGCTGACCGCCGAAGCCCGCGTTGGTCGGCCGCCATCCCGATGGCGCATCGCAGGTCACGCCATCCGCGGGAATCGCGTCCTCGCGACCCATCGCCCAGAGCACGCCCTGCACGAGCAGTCGCCGGGCCGAGGTGGCCCTGAAGTCGTACGGATGACCGAGCGTGGTGAAGAACACCCGACTCGGAAGTCCGGGCTCGTCGCGCTCGATCGTCCACGCGACGGGATTGCGGCGAGGGAATCTCTCGAACCGCTCGGTGTGGGCGGACTTGATCGCCTCGCCCTCGAGCAGCCGTGTGGCGGTGGCGGGCAGCGCGTCGCCGCCTCCCTCCACGTGATAGAGCCACGAGTACGCGTCGAACGGACCGACGCCGCGCATGACGGGATGACCCCGGGCCGACTCGTCGTCGGCGGGGATCGGTTCGACGCGGGTGAGCGGGGCGGCGCCTTCGTCGAAATGTCCGTGGTGCGTGATCCAGCACTGGCCGAACACCCGCCGCGGCCAGTCGGCGTTCAGGTCGGCGGCCCGCGGGTGATCGGATGGATAGCGGAAGGCGTGGGTCGCGGTTCGCAGTCCGACCACGGGACGCCCGCTCGCGGCGTACCGAAGGATCGGTTCGACCTGCTCGTCGGGCAGGGCGCGGAATCGGGTGAACAGCACGAGCAGATCGGCGTCGTCGAGGATCTCGGTGCCGGGCAGGTGGTCGAGTCGTTCGGGGTCGATGCATCCCTCGTCGTCGAGCGAGAACAGCACGGTGGTGCGGACGCCGTGGTCGCGCCGCAGGATCGACGCGAGCATCGGCAGCGTCTCCTCGCTTCGGTACTCCTCGTCGCCCGCGATGAGCACGACATGCGGGCGATCGTCGCTTCCTGCGATGACACGCGGGGCGGCGAGGGGCAGCGTCAGGCAGACGAGTGCGATGCAGAGCGAGGTGGTCATGACGATCTCCGTGAGACGACGCTCGTCGAGCGTACCGCCCCGCCGCTACGCTGCGGGCCCCTCTTCATCGGAGCCTTCCATGGTCGCTGGATTCCTTCACTCGTGCCGTGCCGTGACCCTCGCGGCGCTGGCCCTCGCCTCGACGCCCGGAACCGGAGCCGGGGTCGCCTCCGCGGCCGAGACCGAGGTTCGCCGGCTCGCGGTGGACGAGGTCGATGACCGTCGCTGGATCGGCGCGGCGTGGCAGCCGAGCCGACTGCAGGACTGGCGGATCGAGGGCGGACGCCTCGTCAACGACGATTCGCGGCTTCCGGTCCGCACCGCGCACGCCCTGTCGCTCCGGATCGACCCGAAGACGCCCACCTCGCCGATCACGATCTCCACCACGCTGCGGCCCGTCGGTGACGGTCCGGTCGAGCCCGGTGCCTTCGCGGGCATCCTGCTCGGGGCGGGCGGCCCCGAGGTCGATCCTCGACTGACCGCGCTCGTGCAGCAGGTGCCCGCGCCGGACGGGGGACTGCTGGCGGTCGTCGATGGACAGGGCGGCCCGCGTCTTCTCGACTTCTCCACCAGGAAGCAGGGAGGGTTCAGTTGGACCCTGCCGACCAAGACCTCGCTCGACACGCTTCAGCCGCTGGCGGGCTCGGCCGTCGAACTCGCGAACCCGCCGGGGCCGGTCCGCACCACGACCGTCTCGGTCACGATCACGCCGAAGCCCGACGACCGCTACGACCTGCGGCTTCAGCTCGGCGGCGGGGACATGATCTGGGCGGTCGCCACCGCGAAGGATCTGTCACGGGACGCGATCGACGGCGGGCTCGCGCTGGTCTCGCATCGTGGTCCGCGGAAGATGGACCTCGGCTGGTCGTTCGACGGACTGCGGCTCGCGTCGGGTGATCTCGGGTCGTGGATCGACGACACCGATCACTCGTGGGGTCCGGTGCTCGCGACCGCCTACACCCTCGATCGCACCGACGAGGGCATGCACGACCTGCGGCTCACCACGCTCTTCCCGCCGCTGGCCGCCGAGGATCTCGGCGAGGTCGCGCTTGAAGTCGAGACTCGCGACGGGGCGTGGCGTCCCATCGCGACCGGCACGCTCGAGGATCTCTCCTACACGGTCCGCTTCACGGTGCCCGGCATCGACGAGTACCTCGGGCGGCGATTCCGGGTGGTCGGCGCGTGCGACGGCGTGCCGTTCGAACGGGTCGGCGAACTCCACGAGCCGCCGACCGATCGACCCATCCGCGTCGCGGTCATGAGCTGCGTGAAGAACATCACGGCGCACACCGCGTGGAACCGGCAGGGTGTGTGGTTCCCGCACGACGACCTCGTCGAACGGGTGGCGGCCCAGGATCCCGACTTCTACTTCTTCGCGGGCGACCAGATCTACGAGGGCGATGTCACCGGCGTGGACTTCAAGCGGATCGTCCTCGACTACCACACCAAGTACCAGCGGTGGCTGCGATCGTTCGGCGAGCTCTTCCGGAACCGCCCGGTCGTCATCATTCCCGACGACCACGACGTCTACCACGGCAACATCTGGGGCGCGGGCGGCATCAAGGCGCAGGCCCGCGACGGGCTCAGTCAGCAGGACGCGGGCGGCTACAAGCTGAACGCCGAGGTCGTCAACGCGATCCACCGCACGCAGGTCGGCAACCTGCCCGAGTGCGCCGTGCCGGGGCCGATCGGGCAGGGCATCGACCCGTACGCGACGCGGCTCCGATTCGGCCCGATCGACTGTGCGATCGTCGCCGACCGCATGTGGAAGGACTCGGCGAGCGTCAAGGTGCCCGAGGCGCAGGTTCGCAACGGCTGGTTCCGCAACCTCGAGTTCGATCCGAAGACGAGCGACATCGCCGACGCCGAGTTCCTCGGCCCCACGCAGGAGGCGTTCCTCGAGGCGTGGTCCACCGATCGTGATCCCGCGAGTCCGCGGAAGCTCGTGCTCAGTCAGACGCCGTGGGTGAACGTCGCGACGCTGCCGCCGGGCAAGGACGACGGCGTGGTGCCGAGTCTGAAGATCTTCCCGAAGGGCGGCTACGCCGAGGACGACGAGCCCGCGGCGGACACCGATTCGGGCGGCTGGCCGCAGTCGGCACGGCTCCGCGCGGTGCGGTCGATCTCCAATGCCGACGCCCTGCATCTGGCGGGCGACCAGCACCTCGGGTCGCTGCTGCAGTACGGCGTCGAGACGTATCGCGACGGTGCGTACGCGTTCACCCCGCCGGCGGTCGGGAACACCTGGCCGAGGCGCTGGATGCCGATCGAGCCG